>JBIOWL010000169.1:0-8877 GCA_044868645.1 Aestuariivirga sp. | reverse complement strand
CTCCGACGGCGACGTAACCGGCAAATTCATTGAGGCCCACGGCAAGGCCACGCGATTTGGCCCCGACGAGATCGACTTTCATGACAACGGTCATTGACCACGCGAGCCCCTGATTGATGCCGAGCAGCGCATTGGCGGCGATAATCCAGCCCCAGCTTGGCCCCCACATGATCATGAACGGCACCGGCAACCCCGCAAGCCAACCCAGCACCAGCACATGTTTCCTGCCCCAGCGGTCTGCGAGAATGCCCGAGACGAGATTGGCCAGCGCCTTCACCACGCCAAAACTCACGATGAAGGAGGTGACCAGCGTTGCCGATGTGAGGTGGAATTCCTCCGCGCCGATCAGGGGAACAACCGTGCGCTCGAGGCCGACCATGCCGCCGACAAAGGCATTGATGAGGGCAAGCAGTGCAAACTGCCGCCAGTTGGCAGTAAGGCCGAAGGCAACACTCATTCGGTGGCCAGCGCGCGCCCGGAGTTAATTGCACGAAGTTCCGCAGCTCCTGCCGGAGCCGGAGGAATGTCCGAGAGCATTGCTGTCACGAATTCCTTCTCGTCAGCGATGGCGAAGGCTTTGTTGTGACGCTTTTCAAAGCCAATGGTTGATGTGGGTTTGCCACTGAGCTTCCGGCCGCAGACCGAACCTGAATAGGCGCCGGGCAGAACTTCGAGATAGTCGGGCAGGGCTTTGAGCCTTTCGGCGCTGCGGAAGAGGGCACGCGCGCCTTCTTCGGCGGATGTTGTAAGTTCGGTCCGGCCAAGATCACCGGCCATCAGCGTATGGCCGGTCAGCACGAACCATGGTTCATCACCGCGGGTCTTGTCTGTCACCATGAGCGATATGTGTTCCGGCGTATGGCCCGGCGTGTGCAGGATTGTGATCGACACATTGCCGAGCTCCAGCACCTCGCCATCAGCAACGCCCCGAAACGGAAAATCCGCAGCCGCATTTCTGAACAACACATATTCCGCGCCTGCAGCCTTCGCCAATTCACGACCCGATGAAACATGATCTGCGTGGAGATGGGTGTCGAAGACATAGCGGATCTTCATGGCCCCGGCGGCGGCGAGATAGGGCTGAATGTCACCCACTGGGTCAACTACGGCGGCAGCGGCCTTGCCCGCGCAGCCGAAGATGTAGGACGCCGCGACGGGATCGGAATGCAGGAACTGGCGCAGGATCATCGGGCAACTCCAAAGGTCTTGACATCGATATAGTATTCAAGTATTCAATTGAATACTTAACGAGCGGAACCATGTCAAGCCCCACGCCAAAACAGGTCCTGTTTGCTCATTTCGCGGCGGTCGCAAAAACCATCGGGAATGCCCACCGCATTGATTTGCTGCAGCAACTTGCGCAAGGCGAACAGAGCGTTGAAACCCTAGCGCGGAAAACGGGGCTCACGGTCGCCAATACCTCCCAGCATTTGCAGCACTTGCGCCGTGCCGGACTTATCGCCGCAAGGCGCGATGGCACCTTCATCTACTACCGGCTCGCCGATGACTCCGTTCTTGATGTTCTCGCCGCTCTGCGGCGCGTTGCCGAGCGCAATCTAGCCGAGGTCGAACAGGTGGTGCGCGGCTATTTCGACAATCGTGACGCGATGGAGCCGGTGACCCGCAAGGAACTGGCAAGGCGTTTGAAATCAGGCGACGTCACCATCCTTGATGTGCGCCCGGAGGATGAGTTTGCACTGGCCCATGTACCAGGTGCCATCAATGTTCCGCTCAAGGAGCTTGAGGCACGCACCGCCGAGATCGATCCGGCAAAAGACATTATCGCTTATTGCCGCGGCGCCTATTGCGTTTACTCCTACGAAGCTGTGGCGAAACTCCGGGCGAAGGGTTTCAGGATCAGGCGTCTTGAGGATGGCTTGCCGGAATGGAAAGCCGCAGGCCTGCCGGTTGAAAGCGCAGCCAAGGAAAGTTGAACGGACTGAACTGAATTTGAAGCCAGCTAGGGAGAATGGCCATGACGATGACTGCCACCGCTCAGAATGCAACACCCGCATTCGATCCGCGCGAACTCGAAGCCAAAGTGAAGACCATGTACAAGAGTGTCGCGGAAAATCCCCACGGCGAATTCCATTTTGAAATGGGCCGGGGGCTTGCCGAACGTTTGGGTTATCCTGCTGCCGATCTCGATTCCATTCCGCAGGAAGCAATCGAATCCTTTGCCGGTGTCGGCTACTATTTCAATCTCGCCGCGCTCAAACCGGGAGAGACTGTCATCGATTTCGGCAGCGGCTCGGGAATGGACAGCTTTATCGCGGCTCTCAAAGTGGGCCCCGGCGGAAAAGTTTATGGTGTCGATATGACTGACGAACAGCTTGCCAAGGCGCGGCGTCTGCAAGCGGCGGGCCGTTGGCCCCAGGCAGAGTTCGTCAAGGGCTATATCGAAGATGTTCCGCTCGGCAGCGGCATCGCCGATGTTGTCATCAGCAATGGCGTCATCAATCTTGCAACCGACAAGGCCAAGGTGTTTCGTGAGGCAGCGAGGTTGCTCAAGCGAGGCGGCAGGGTTGCTCTGTCAGACATCGTCACCGACACCGACCTGCCGCAGACGATTGTTTGCAACTCGACACTATGGGCGGCCTGCATCGGCGGCGCGGCCCAGCGCGACACCTACCGTAGCGCCATGGAGGACGCAGGGATGGAAGTGACAGAGATCGTTGAAAACCCGCAGTACCAGTTCATCTCGGACAATGCCAAGGGCGCCAGCCGCAAATATGGCGTGAAGAGCGTTTCAGTGTTGGCGGTGAAGCCGTAGCGATTCGCTGAGACGTTGGAAGCCGGCGTCACTCATAACTGAGCGATGAGGCCTTTCCCCGGAACACCCAGTGGCTCAATAGCGAATAGGCGATGATGATGGGAAGGATCACCACCGCGCCGATGAAGATGAGCCAAAGGCTTTCAGCAGACGATGCGGCGTTGACGAATGTCAGGCGGTCCGGCACCACGAAGGGGTAGAAGGAATAGGCAAGCCCGTCGAAGCTGAGCGCAAAAATTGCAACGCCGAGAGCGAAGGGTGCAAAGTTCCAGCGGTCATCCTGGAATGGCATCTTGCGCAGGACCATGTGCGCGCCGGCGAATGCAGCGACCGTCACCACCGGAATGACTGAAAGGGCAATAAGCGCCGGCATCGTGAACCAGCGTTCGAAGACGCGTGCCGAGACGAGCGGCGTCATGACGGAGACTGCAACTGTGCCGGCCGCCATGAGAATAAGTGAAACCTGCGCCCAGCGGATCGACTTCTTCTGCAGTGGTCCTTCACTCTTGATAATGAGCCAGGCAGCGCCGAGAAAACAATAACCCGCCGCCACGCAGACCGCCGCAAGCGTTGCGAAGGCGAGTGTAGGAATGCTCCAGCCGAGTCCCAGCACATAGAGGCCTAACATGAAGCCTTGGGTAAGGGCGGCAAGTGCCGAGCCTGCCACAAAGCCCCAGTTCCACCACAGTTTGCTGCGGTTGCCGCCCTTGGCGCGCAATTCGAAGGCGGCGCCGCGAAGGATGAGACCGGCAAGCATGAGCGTTACCGGAAGATAAAGCGATGACAATATGATGCCATGCGCGGCTGGAAAGGCCACGAGCAGAAGGCCGATGCCAAGGACGAGCCAGGTTTCATTGGCATCCCAGAAGGGTCCGATGGAGGCAACCATCCGGTCCTTATCGTCCGGAGCGGCAAATGCCGAAAGAATGCCGACCCCCAAGTCGAAACCGTCAAGGATGACATAGGCGAGAACCGATACGGCCATCAGCACGGCAAACGCGTTGGGCAGCCAGACTTCCGGAGCAAAGCCAAAGAGCTCGAACATTGTCAGTTCCTCTTGCCGCTCATAGCCAAGGTGAGATTGGGCTGCTCTTGCGGAGGTGCTTTCCTGCCGATGTAGGAAACCGCCGCCACAAAAGCGATGAGCAATATTGCATAGGCCGTGAGATAGATGACAAGCGTTGACAGAAGGAAGGGGGCGGCAACATCCGATGCCGCATCGGCGGTCTTGAGAACGCCGGTGACAAGCCAGGGCTGACGGCCGATTTCCGTCACATACCAGCCGGCCAGCGTGGCAATCCAACCGGCATAGGTCATGGCAATGAGAAAGATGACGATGGGTGAGCCCGGCTCGCGGTTTTTCCTCGTCGCGAAAGCAGCAAGCCAGGATACGATCAGCATCAGAACGCCCACTCCGACCATCACTCTGAAGCCGTAGAACACCGGAGCGACCGGCGGATGATTGCCCTTGTAGTCATCGAGGCCCGGAACTACGCCATCCATGGAATGAGTAAGGACAAGGCTTGCAAGGCCGGGAATGGAGATTTCAAACTTGTTTTCACGGACTGTTTCGTCGGGATAGGCGAAAAGGATGAGAGGCGCGCGCGCCTGCGTTGTCCAGTTGGCTTCCATGGCTGCAATCTTTGCGGGCTGGTGGTGAAGCGTGTTGAGCCCGTGCTGATCGCCCACGAACATCTGAACCGGAATAAGAACAGCGGCCATGACAACGCCGGTTCGCATGGCGGAGAGCACAGCAGGCCGCCTGTCGCCCCGCCGCCACTGCAGCGCCGAGGTGCCTGCCACCAGGAAAGCTGCAGTCAGTCCCGACGCCAGCAGCATGTGCGTGAGCCGGTAGGGCATGGAAGGATTGAAGATGACGGCAAACCAGTCTGTCGCATGTGCAACTCCGTTCCGCATCTCGAAGCTTGAAGGTGTCTGCATCCAGGAGTTCAGCGCGATGATCCAGAAGGCCGAGATCGTCGTGCCGATGGCGACAAGCCATGTCGAAAGCGTATGCAGCCAGCCCGGCGCGCGGCTCATGCCAAAAAGCATGATGCCGAGGAAGGCAGCTTCCAGGAAAAAGGCGGTAAGGATTTCATAGGCGAGGAGTGGCCCCGCGATATTGCCGACGGTGTTCATGTAGCCCGGCCAGTTGGTGCCGAACTGGAAGCTCATGGTGACCCCTGAAACAACGCCGAAGGCAAAGGCGAGCGCGAAAATCTTGACGTAGTGGCCGTAGCATTCGCGCCATTTCTGCTCGCCGCTCTGCCGGAATCGCCATTGGAAATAGACCAACACCCAGCCCAGCGCGATGGTGATCGCCGGAAAAAGGATGTGAAACGAAATGTTGGCCGCAAACTGAATGCGGGCCAGCAAATGGGGATCAAGCGTCTCGGTCATGGTAAAACCCATGAACCTCTTATAGCCGGAGCCTGAGGAGATTTCATGCGGGAACTCCCGGCTCACGCCAATACAGGGATTTTACCGGAATCCGAACAGCTTTTCCGATTTGATGGAGGCTGTTGGCTCCACTCAGAACAGCATGGCTGTGATGGGGATCTCAATATGCGCCGCCGGCAAACGCTTTTTCTTCAGCGGCGCGGCGATGGGAGCCACTGTCGGCCAGTGAATGATCTCGAACCTTCCGTCATGGTGCTCGACAAGCGCGGTGCAGCTTTCGACCCAATCTCCATCATTGAGGTAATGAATGCCATCAATTGTCCGGTCATCGGCTGTGTGAATGTGGCCGCAAATGACGCCGGCGCAGTGCTGCAACCGCGCTTCGCGCACCACGGCTTCTTCATATCTTGAAATGAATTCCACCGCTTTCTTCACGCGATTCTTGAGATAGGCGGAAAGCGACCAGTAGGGCATGCGGAATGTGCGGCGGATGCGGTTCAGCCCCACATTGATCGACATGGAAAACTCATAGGCCGCGTCACCGAATTTTGCGAGCCACGGTGCAAAGCACACAACGCCATCCAGCTTGTCGCCATGCAGCACGAGATAGCGCTGTCCTTTTGCCGTGATGTGGACGGCTTCCTCGGCAACGGCAATGCTGCCGAGACGCAGGCCCACAAAGTCGCGGAAGTTTTCGTCGTGGTTACCGGGAAAGTAAATGAGACGTGTACCCTTGCGCGCCTTGCGCAACAGCTTCTGGATGACATCATTGTGGTCCTGCGACCAGTACCAGTTCTTCTGCAGGGCCCAGCTGTCGATCAGATCGCCGACAATGTAGAGATACTCTGAGTCCGTGACCTGCAGGAAATTGAGGAACGCAGCGGTCTGCGCCCGCTGAGTGCCGAGATGAAGGTCGGAGACAAAGATGGCGCGATACCGGCTGGGCAAATCTGGTCGTGTCAGCATGAAACCTCAGGTCTTTGCGCTGGCTACTTCCTTGATTTGCATGACTTTTGGATGACAACCGGTGCCGGCCTTCGCAACAAGACTGTCACACAAAAGGACTAGCAGCGGTTCTCACAGCGCAACGCAAGGACTGTGATGTCGACATTAACGATTCCGGAAAGAGGATGGAGCGAGACGGGCAGGCTCCTGAGGAATGCCGTCCGCCGAAACAGCATCGCCAGCATCGAAGGCTTTTTGGAATGGCTCTTCGAGGCAGGTTTCAGGGGTCTCGTCTATCCGCAGATCTGGGAAGACCCCGTTGTCGACCTGGAAGCCATGGAGATTGAATCTCATCATCATGTTGTGACCATCGCCTCCGGCGGCTGCAACGTCATGAGCTATCTCACGGCAAATCCGGCAAGGATCACCGCCGTGGATCTAAGCCCCGCCCATGTGGCGCTGCTGCGCCTCAAGATCGCCGCCGCCCGCCATCTGCCCACTTGGGACGATTTCTATCAGTTCTTTGGCAACGCCAGCACCGCCGCCAACATTCGCACCTATGACGAATATCTGAAGGCCCACCTCGATGCTCAGACGAGGGCCTATTGGGAACGCCGCACCTTATTTGGGCGACGGCTCTCGGCCTTCAAAACCGGTCTCTACCGCAAGGGCCTGCTGGGACGGTTCATCGCCGCCGGCCACGGCTTTGCAAAGATTTCCGGCCGCAACTTGGAAGGCTTGCTGTCGTGCCAGTCTCTTGCCGAGCAGCGCATCTACTTTGAACGTCACATTGCGCCGCTCTTCGACAACAGGTTCCTGCGCCACTTGACCTCCTACCGGGCTTCGCTGTTTGGCTTGGGCATTCCTCCCGCACAATATGAAGCGCTGTGCGGCGGCAAGCCCATGCACGATGTTTTGCTGGAGCGCCTGCGGGTGCTCGCCTGTGACTTTCCGGTGGAGAGAAACTATTTCGCCTGGCAGGCTTTTGGCCGCCGTTACGCCGCTGGCGAGACAGGACAAGTTCCACCCTATCTCGAACGGCGCAACTTTTCTGTCATGCGCGAACGCGCGAGCCGCATCGATGTGAAGCAGTCTTCCTTCACTGACGTGTTGGCGGGCATGCAGCCGCGCAGCATCGACCGCTTTGTCCTTCTTGATGCCCAGGATTGGATGACGGATGAGCAGCTGGCCAGGCTCTGGACCGCGATCGACAGTGCGGCGGCGCCCGGCGCCCGCGTCATCTTCAGGACTGCGGGCAGGAACACCATCCTTCCCGGCCGCATTCCAGCGGATATTCTCGAACGCTGGAGCTATCATGAAGCCAGGTCTCGCGGGTTCTGCGCCCGTGACCGTTCCTCAATCTATGGCGGATTCCACCTCTATGAATGCATGGACTGAATACGCCGCCGATGCATCCGAAGAGAGCCGGCAGTCCATGGACCGGATGTACCGGCTGCAGCGCCACATCTATGACGCAACGCGGAAATACTATCTGCTCGGCCGCGATCAGTTGCTCCGCGATCTCAATTGCCCACCCGGCGGTTCGATCCTCGAGATAGGCTGCGGCACGGCGCGCAACCTCGCGATAGCAGGAAAGCTCTACCCCAAAGCGCGTCTTTTCGGCTGTGACATCTCGGACGAGATGCTGAAAAGTGCGGGCAAGACCATTCTCGCCTCCGGCCTCGAAACGCGCACGCGTCTGGCGCAGGCCGACGCAGTGAGCTTCAATCCCTCCTCTTCTTTCAGTGAGGAGAGTTTTGACCGTATCTATTTCTCCTACACGCTGTCCATGATCCCCTCTTGGGAAAAGGCACTTGCACATGCCGCATCGCTCTTGCGCCCTGGCGGGGAATTGCATGTGGTCGACTTTGGTTCATGTGACGGACTTCCGCGGCTGGCGAAGACAGGACTTGACTATTGGCTGACAAGGTTCGGCGTCACGCGCCGCGAAAATCTCGCAAGTATCGGCCGCGACATTGCTGCTGAAGAGAGCCTGCTACTTTCCTTTTGGCACAGCCATCACGGCTATGCCGCGCATCTCACACTGTTCAATTCCGCCGGAAAAACCGTCACACAACTGTCATAAAAATCAGCTTGATTTTGCTATTGGCGTGAACTTGACTCTGCACTCGCTGTGAGTGGGGAGCGCAAATCTATGAGTGAACAGACCGCTGGAGAGTCCGAGGCTAATATTGCCAAGACGGATGGCCCAATGCCTAAGCTTTCGAAAGCTGCGGACAAAGCCAAGCCCGACAAGAAAAAAGCGCCAAAGACATCTTTCTCAGGACGGGTTGACGAGGTTTCGGTGGGCGAAGGCGATGCCGTTTCTTTCGTGCTGAAGGACAAGCGCGGCAAGCGCCATCAATTCGCCGTGGCCGATACATCCGTTCCCCGGCTGCTTCTCCTGGCAAACGCGCTCACCAGCAAATGCAAATGCCACGTTGAAACCGGAGGCGGCGACCGGCCGTCAGCCCACGCCATTTCACTCCAAGCAAAGAAGTAGAACTAGCTGGCGAGAAGAGTGGCGCAGCATTGCGCCGCGTAGTGTTTCTCTCAGAAGATTTTCATTGATATGCGGTGGTGGCCGTCGATTTGCGGGCACGCCAGCTCCTTGAAGAAGATCCAGAAACAGTAGCTTGAACCCCGGCGAGGGGATACGACGACGAAATATCCGTCTGATTTGAGCGCGGCGATCTGTTCGCGCAACTGTTAATGGTTTCCCGCCGCTCTCTGGAAATGCAACGGAGATAATTAACAAC
>JBIOWL010000168.1:0-12689 GCA_044868645.1 Aestuariivirga sp. | reverse complement strand
ACCGTCTCATCGAACTCTCGCCCTTTGTGGCGTTGGCGACTGCAGGGCCAGAAGGTCTTGATTGCAGCCCCCGTGGCGATTCCAAGGGATTTGTCCATGTGCTGGACGATCGCACCATTGCGATACCAGACAGGCGCGGCAATAATCGCATCGATAGCCTGCGTAACATCATCACCGACCCGCGCGTAGCCCTGCTCTTCCTCATTCCGGGAAACGGCACGACATTCAGAATCAATGGCCACGCCCGCATCACGGATGACGAGGCATTGCGCAAATCCTTCGAGATGGATGGCAACCTGCCCCGCACCGTCATCGTTGTTTCAATTGAGCGATGCTACTTCCAATGTGCCCGCGCCATCCATCGCGCCGACCTGTGGAATCCAGATCTGCATGTGCCCGCATCTCAGGTGCCAACACCCGGCTCCGTACTGGAACGCACAAGCAACCGAAAGATCGTTGCTGATGCCTATGATGCAGAATGGCCGGCCCGCGCCGCCAAAAGCATGTGGTGATATCGCCTAGAACGGCACCTCGTCATCGAGGTCGCGGCTGAATGAGGGCTTTGCCCCGCCACCCGAGCGTGGGCGTTCCATCGGTGACGCCGATCCAAAATCATCTCCGCCAGAAGAACCAGCGCTGTCGCCGCTCCCGGGCCTGCCACCCAGCATGGTGAGCTCGCCACGGAAGTTCTGCAGCACTACTTCAGTCGAATATTTTTCCGCGCCGTCCTTGTCGGTGTATTTGCGCGTCTGCAACTGGCCTTCGATGTAAACGGTCGAGCCCTTCTTGAGATATTGCTCCGCCACCTTGGCGAGGTTCTCGTTGAAGATGACAACGCGGTGCCACTCGGTTTTTTCCTTGCGCTCGCCGGTCGCCTTGTCGCGCCAGCTTTCCGATGTTGCCAATGAAAGATTGACGATGGGCCTGCCATCCTGTGTGTGCCGCACTTCGGGGTCGCGCCCCAGGTTGCCCACCAAAATCACCTTGTTGACCGATCCAGCCATCACGCGTCTCCCGAACACTGTTTGCCGTGGAGGCAATTACACCTTTGCTCGGCCCGGAATAGGCCCGAACAACCGCAATCCACAGCGTTCCGCATATGTTCCATTTAAAGTCAAAAAACAAGGCCCCGATTTCGGCGGGGCCTTGTCAGTGTTCAGAGATTGAACAACGCGTACACATCAGCTGCGGCTCGACAGGGGCAGGAACTTGCTAAAGGCCGATTCCTTGCGAGTGTGGGCGGCCTCTTTCCGGGCTTTGGGAGCCCGCACATCCTGCATCATGGCAGTGTTGTAAACGTTTGAATATGTTTCGAAAATCCAGTTCATGGCAGTCTCCTTTGTCTTGGACCCTATATATATTTTGGGGCCCAAAAGGACAAACGCCGAAAGCTGACATGACGCATTAAAAAATGTTACATGTTTCGTGATAGAAGCCCGCTATGCCCCGCCGCCTGCCATCACTCAACGCCATGAAGGCCTTTGAAGCCGCTGCCCGCCATCAGAGCTTTACTGATGCGGCAGGCGAGCTTTTTGTGACTCACGCTGCGGTAAGCCGCCACATCAAGGAGCTTGAGGACTATCTCGGCACCGAGCTCTTCATCCGCACAGGCCGTGGCGTGAAGTTGACGGACGCCGGACGCCGCTTCGGCAGCCAGCTCACCCCCCTCTTCGATCAACTCTCGGAAGCTGCCCGCGAAGCTGCCGCCGTGGGTGCCGCGCGCACGCTCAAGGTCTCGGTGGAACCCTCAATCGCATCCCGCTGGCTGGTGGGCCGCTTGGGCAAATTCTCGGCCCTTCATCCAGATATCGAACTTTCGATTGAACCAAACAACCAGCTCACGGATTTCTATGTGGACGATATCGATGTCGGTATCCGCTATGGCAGAGGACCTTGGGACGATGTTGAGATGGCCAAGCTTTCTGAGGTTGTGATCTTTCCCGTCTGCGCTCCAAAGCTACTTGAGGGCAAGAGACCCTTCACCTTTGAGAAGCTCGCCGATGAGACCCTGCTCCATGAACACCGCAAGCAATGGTGGACCGACTGGCTCGGCTCTGCCGGTTACAAGGGTGAGGTGGCCTGGCGTGGCACCGTGTTCCAAAACCATCTCGCCATCGAGGCCGCAGAGGCAGGCGCCGGTTTTGCCCTCGCTGACCAGATCCTCGCTACCGATTCACTTGTGGAAGGTTGGCTCAAGCGTCCTTTCGCCATCGACATGAAGGATCACGGCAGCTATTGGTTCGTCCGCAAGAAAGGATCGCGGGAAACGGCGCCGGCGCGCGCCTTTCGTGAGTGGCTTATGGGCGAGATGGTGGAAACCAACCGCAAGTTCGCAGGCCTCAAGGCGAAAGAGAAGGAAGCGAAAGCGCCAGCAGAGCCCGCCAAAGATAAGACGTGAGATGGCAAAGAAGAAATATGACTGCCTGAAGTGCCCGGGCTATTGCTGTTCCTATCCGGTGATCGAAGTGAGGGATCGCGATGCCAAGCGCATCGCCAAGCACTTCGGCATTTCGCTGGAAGCTGCCGAGAAGAAATACTTCAAGTCGGCCCACGGCTACAAACGCGTTATGCGCAGGAAGGCCGACAAGCATTTCGGCAAGACTTGCCAGTTCTTCGACACCGAGGCCCGCCGCTGCACCATCTATGAAGCGCGGCCTTCCACTTGCCGCGAATTCCCTGGCGATGATAATTGCGGCTACTGGGATTTCCTCGCCTTCGAGCGCGAAACCCAGAAGGACGAGAACTATATCTCGACGACTTGGAACATCGGGAACTGACCGTGATCTCGCTTGATCAACCTTGCGTGATCAAGAAACCATTCCACCCTGCTTATGCTAGTCTTCGCATATGCGTGGGCTTTTTGTTGTGTCCTTGGTGGCGTTGCTAACATTGCATGCCGGCAACCGGGCGGCATTTGCCCAGTCAGACGATCTTGACCAACTCTTCGCGAAGTTGCGGGAACCGACAACGAGCACTTCGGCCGTCAGCATTGAGACGCAAATCTGGAATCTCTGGATGCATGGCGGCTCCCACATTGAGAATGAAGCACTTGCCAAGGCCACGCTGGCCATGAACAGCGGCAACACCGCGGAAGCCGAACGGCAACTCAATGTGCTCATAAGCCAAACGCAGAGTTTCCCAGAAGCCTACAACAAGCGCGCCACCCTTTACTTCTTGATGGGGCGTTATGAAGAGTCTCTGGCGGATATTGTAGTAACGCTCGATCTTGAGCCGCGCCACTTCGGGGCGCTTTCAGGGCGCGGTATGATCATGCAACGCCTTGGGCGAGATGCTGAAGCCATCGCCGCCTATAAGGAAGCTCTCACCATGAATCCAACGATGGAAGGCGCCAAGGCGGCCTTGCGTCTGCTCGAAAAGCAAGCACCCGATCTTTAGCGAACAGTGATCTGAGCGGCGGAAAGGAATTGTTCACGATCCCAACTCCTGCGCGCAACAACTTGCAACTTCTACGAGATTTCCCCGCTACCATTTCACTCAATCTTAACGCCCGTCCAGTAGTCAGCGGTTGCGGGGGCATTACGCGAACGGAGCCACATTTGCGCAGAGGCGGAACCAGGATTGGTCTCACACTTCTTGTTGTGCTGCCGTTGCTGATTTCCGCGATCGGCATGTTTTGGAGCACCTCCTATGTGCTCAATGGCATCTCTGTCAGCGTCAACAAGCAAGAAGAAGAGAGAGCCTGGCAGGCGGTAAATTCGGCTATAGGCGCCGCGCAATCAAGGTTGGCAGGTACAGTTGCGGACAACGCGCCGTGGGATGACGCTGTAATTCACACCTATGGCACGCCAAATCAGAAATGGATCAAAGACACCTGGGGAGATTTCACTGATGGCATAAACTACAATGCCGCCTTCGTGGTGACGCCAGAGGGGAAAACCATAGCTGCCTACGCCAACCGCAAGGCCATCGACCTCACCGCACAGCAATACCTCGGTCCACAGCTTCAAAAAATCCTGCGTGAACTCACCAATGTTCAGGCAGGCTTTTCCACGCGATCGACGCTTGCTGCAACGCCGCTAGGCTTTGCTGTCGTTTCGGCAGGTCCAATTCTGCCCAGCACCGACGAAGTACAGCCGCCTTCAAGGCGCGCAAATGTCTTGATCTACGGTCAAACACTTTCCATCCGGAAACTTCAGGAGATCAGTTCGCAATATGCCATCGACAATCTCGTTGTGCTTCCTGCTGCCGCCGCCAATATTCCCAATGCCCGTGTGTTGACAGACGCCTGGGGCGGCCCCGCCTTCAGCGCTGTCTGGCGCAACCGCACGCCCGGCGATGCCGCCAAACAAGTCTACATGTGGACTGCCGCAACGCTCATTGCTTTTTTGCTCGCCGCCATGCTTCCCGTCTCAATCGTGCACTTTCTGGCGCTGCGCCGTCTCGATCAGAAGGAACAGCAGTCTCATCGCGATGCCCGGCTTGATGCCATGTCGAGTCTGCCGAACAGGATATCCTTGCTCGAGGAACTTGACGCCAAATTGCACTCTTCCGCTCCTGGCGAGCTCGCGCTTCTGTTCATCGACCTCGACGGCTTCAAGGCGGTCAACGATGCCTATGACCACGCGACAGGCGATAAGCTGATAGCGGCTTTTGCCGCCGGGCTCCGCGTCATTGCCGACAAGGACGAAGTGCTAGCCCGCCTTGGCGGCGACGAATTTGCCATCCTTGTTGATACGCGCATGGCCGCTTCACGCGCCCGAGAACTTGCCGAAGCCGTGCTCAAGTTTGTCCATGAACCATTCGATATCAATGGCCGCATCGCGGCGATCGGTGCATCGATCGGCATTGCGGAACTGGGAACCGAGGCGGTAACACCTGCTGAACTCATGCGCCGCGCCGACATTGCCATGTATGAGGCAAAAGAGAACGGCCGTAACCAGTGGCGCCAGTTCGATCCCGAGTTGGACCGGAAACGAAGCGATGACTTCCAGATTGCCAGGGAGATGCGGGAATATATCGCACGCGGCGAATTTGGCATTGCCTATCAGCCCATCATATCGGCCAGCGACCGCAAGATTGTCGGCGTAGAGGCGCTCGCCCGCTGGCCTGCCCGCTCTTCACGCAGACTCGAACCCGGCCAATTCATACCTGTCGCCGAGGAGCATGGCCTGATCAAGGAGTTGGGCGCCATCATCTTCAATATGGCTTGCCGTGACATATCGGCCTGGCCCGACATGCGCTTGTCCATCAATGTTTCCGCCGCCCAGCTTACATCCTCGAGCTTTGTGCAGGAACTGAAAGAAATAGCGGAGAAACACGACATTTCGCCCCGCCGGATTGAGGTCGAGTTCACTGAAGCAATCCTCAAACTCAATGCACGGCGCACCAAGAACGCCATCAAGGAGCTGCACGCTGAAGGCTTTGCCGTTGCCCTTGATGATTTCGGGACGGGCCATGCGAGTGTGCATTATCTGCAGGACTTCGCTTTCGACAGGATCAAACTGGACCGCTCCATGACGAGAAATGTCGCCTTCTCTCCGGAGGCGCAGAAAGTGGTCCAGGGCACGATTCTCATCGCCCAGGGCCTCTCCGCCGATATTGTCGCGGAAGGCATTGAAACGGAGGATGATGCGAAGATCATGCGCCTTGCCGGTTGCCAGCAGATGCAGGGCTACTACTTCGGAAGACCCCAGTCATATGACACGCTGCGTCTCCTCGTTCCGGCGCGGAAGGTGAAGGGCGCAAAATCGGCCTGAAGCGGACGACCGGCCACTTATCAAACCGGTATCTTCACCGCCACCCGCAGACCCCCGAGCCTGCTGTCTTCCAGCACGATATCGCCACCATGGGCATGCGCTATGTCAAGCGCAATGGCGAGGCCGAGGCCGGTGCCCGTTTCATCGAGATTGCGGGCATTGTCGAGCCTGACGAAGGGCCTGAAGGCATGTTCGCGCTGGTCTGGCGGAATGCCGGGACCATTGTCATCTACATGGATCCATAGCCGGTCTTCTTTAATTTCGCCGGAAATCTGCACCTTCGTGCCATAGCGCACTGCATTGGAAATGATGTTGGTGAGCAACCGGCGAAAGGCCTTCGGCTTGACCTGAACATCAAGGCCGGGAACGCCGGAGGCGTCAATCCGAGCCTCGTTGTCGGGCCGGTCCCGTTCCACTGCCTCTATGGCTGCGGCGACAGCGTCATGAACTCTGACTTCTGACACCTGTTCCCCGCCGTCTCCCTTCACGAAAGCCATGTAGTCCTCAAGCATGTGCTGCATCTCGTCGACATCCTCCGTAAGCGGATGAATCTTCGGATTGTCTCCGAGAACGGCAAGCTCGAGCCTGAAACGGGTGAGGATGGTACGCAAATCGTGGGAAACGCCTGCCAGCATCGCCGTCCGCTGTTCCACATGGCGTGCAATGCGCCGCCGCATTTCAAGAAACGAGTGTCCCGCCTCTCGGATTTCCTCGGCACCCCTGGGCCGGAAATCGCCGGTGTCTCTGCCCATGCCGAAATCCTTGGCTGCCCTCGACAGTTCAAGGATTGGCCTGATCTGGTTGCGCAGGAAAATTGCGGCGATGCCAAGCAAAATCGCCGAAGAGCCCAGCATCATGAAAAGCAAGAGTGGCGTCGAGGCGGCGCGTGCGCGCTCTGCTTCGGTAATGACCTGGAAGATCAAACCAGGCTCCACCTGCACCTGGATCTCCACTCTGTCATTGGGAGCTTCGCTATCGATATAGAATGGGCGGTTGGTTTCACGCGCCAGATATTGCTCCATCTTGATATCGAAAATTTCATAGAATGCGGGCACGCTATTGGCGGGAAGCTGAGTGCCGCGCAGCACATGCAATTCCTGCCGCAACCTCTCGCGCGCCAGGCGTTCAACTTCCGCAGTTGCCGCATCCGACTTGTCGGACTTTTCATAGAGCTCAACCAAAAGACCAATCTCGCGGGAGAGCGAACGGCCCAGAATCTTCGTTACATTGTCCCAATGCTGGTCGAGAATAAAGACGGCCATCAACCCCTGCAGCAGCAGCACGGGAACAATGAGGATCAACATGGCGCGCTGGTAAAGGCCGGTGGGCGCATAGCGCTCCAGCCAACGGTTGAAGTGGTAATAGAGTCCCTGGTTCATTCGACTGGCTCCGCAAAGAGGCAATAGCCCAACCCCCTGACAGTCTGCAAATAACGGGGTGCTGCCGGATCATCCTCGATCTTCTGGCGAAGCCTTGTTACCTGCACGTCTATGGCGCGCGCAGCTTCGTCAACGCTCTGTGGCTGCAGAAGATTGCGCGCTACAGGTTGGCCTCGCCCTGCGGCAAGAACCCTCAAGATGTCTTTCTCGCGTCCGGTCAGGTGGACGCGCTCCCCTCGCTGTATCAATTCACCGCTCTCCATGTCGAACACGCAATTGCCGAAGCGAACGGACTTGACGGAAGGCACCGCTGCCTGGTTCCGCTTCAGCAAATTATGCAGGCGGAGAAGAAGCTCCTCCGGTGCGAAGGGCTTCACCAGATAATCGTCGCTGCCCGCAGCAAGGCCGCTGATGCGGTCCTGCGCCTCGCCCAATGCAGAAAGCATCAGAACGGGAACCGCGCTTCCCTCTTCGCGCAGGGTCTTGGCGAAGCTCAAACCGCTTTCGCTCGGCATCATCACATCAAGCACCACGGCGTCAAAGGAAAGTCCCGCCATGGCCTTGCGCGCCTCCGAGGCGTTCCCGGCCTGCGTGACACGATAGGCGTTCTGCGAAAGATAAGACGCCAGCAATTGCCGGATGCGCCGGTCATCATCGACTATGAGGATATGCTGGTCTTGCCCGCGAACCATCAGGCAGGCCTGTCCTTCTGGCCGGCTCTGGCGATCCATTGCTGGACGGCATCGCGATTTTCCGCATTGACCAGTTGCAGCAATAGCTCGCGATAGAGCTGGCCGTCCTTCTCGCCCGACCGGCGGACAGCATCGCGGAACCTCTCGATCTGCGGCGTGATCAGTTTGCGCCACAGGGCCTCCCCTTCTGCAGTGAGGTAAAGAAGCCGTTGCCTGCGGTCTTCTGGTCCTTCCTTCTGATAGACATAGCCCTGCGCGATGAGTTCCTTGAGCACGCGGCTCAGCGACTGCTTGGTGATACGGAGGATGTCGAGGAGTTGCGCCACCGTCATGCCAGGGCTCCGGCCGATGAAATGCAGCACGCGGTGATGCGCCCGCCCGAAGCCCTGCTGGGCCAGCATCTCGTCCGCATCCGCTACGAAATCCCGATAGGCAAAGAACAACAGTTCCACCAGAGCGGCCCCATCGGAATCCGCAATGGGGTCATGCAATTTTATGTCAGCCATGTTGACATATTTTCCAGCTATGTTACCGTCATATGTAATTGGCTGCGCTCCGCACGAAAGGCTAAGCCTCTCGAACGGCACTGCAGCCCGCTTCATGCACCTCTATCGCACGACTTTGCTGCATTGCAAAACAGCAGGAGACCAAGCCCATGTCTGCCATCATACCTTTTGACAAACGCGAAGGCGTCATCTGGTTCAATGGCGAGGTTATTCCGTGGAAAGAGGCCAAGGTGCATGTGCTGACCCACGGCCTCCACTATGGCTCGTCGGTGTTCGAGGGCGAGCGCGCCTATGCCGGCAAGATCTTCAAGACGAAGGAACACACCGAGCGGTTCCGCAAGTCGGCCAACATCATGGATTTCGACCTGCCCTTCTCCGACGACGAGATCAACAAGGCGAAGGATCTCGTAGTGGAGAAGAACGGCGGCGGCGACCAATATGTGCGGCCCGTTGCCTTCCGCGGTTCGGAAATGATGGCGGTCTCCGCCCAGCATAACAAGATCCATGTGGCAATTGCCACCTGGGCCTGGCCCTCCATGTTCGATCCTGAAACCAAGATGAAGGGCATCAGGCTCGACATCGCTGAATATCGCAGACCTGACCCGCAATGTGCCCCCGTCCATGCCAAGGCGGCAGGGCTCTATATGATCTGCACTATCTCCAAGCACAAGGCCGAGAAGAAAGGCTATGCCGACGCCATGATGCTGGACTGGCAGGGCCGCGTTGCTGAATGCACCGGCGCCAACATCTTCTTCATCCGCGACGGCGCGCTGCATACGCCGATTGCCGATTGCTTCCTCAACGGCATCACCCGCCAGACTGTTGTGGCGCTCGCCAAGAAGGAAGGCATCGAAATCATCGAACGCCGTATCATGCCGGAAGAACTCAAGACCTTTAATGAGTGCTTCATCGTGGGCAGCGCCGCCGAAGTGACGCCCGTCGCCGAAATCGGCCCCTACACCTTCAAGCCCGGCAACATGAGCCGGACATTGATGGACGCCTACTCAAGCGCCGTAAGGGCATAGGCAAGACTTTTCTCCACATTGCACTTCGACTATTCTGATGAGCGATGACCATTGATCGCCGCCGGTTCCTTTTGTCGCTGACATGCCTCGCACTTCCAGGCGTTGATGCGCACGCGGAAGAGCCACATCACATTTCGCCCTATGACGAAGGCAAAGTTGAATACAAGTTCCGCAAGCGCGAAGTGAAGCTCGACGCGAAGGAGCCCGCAGGTTCCATCATCGTCGATACCCGCAAGAAGTTTCTCTACTTGGTTCTGCCCGGCGGCAAGGCCATGCGCTATGGCATTGGCGTAGGCAGCCAGTACACGCGCTGGAGCGGCGAGGCAAAAATCTACCGCATAGCAAAATGGCCGATGTGGAGGCCGACGCCGGAGATGTTTGCCCGCAGCAAGGTTTACCAGAAATGGAAGGATGGCATGCCAGGAGGGCCTGACAATCCGTTGGGATCGCGTGCTCTCTATCTCATGAACGGCGGCGAGGACAAGGGCTACCGCATTCATGGCACACCCGTTCCGGAAACCATCGGAAAGGCTACGACCTCCGGCTGCTTCCGCATGTTGAATGCCGACGTCATTGAACTGGCCAACCGCGTGAAGATCGGCACGCGTGTGGTAGTGCTGCCGCATGACCTTTCAAAGCGGAAGGGCGGCTCAACCGTTGTGAATTGAAAGCTGATCAAGCAAGCGCCGCACGGCGGTCGCCGGCACCTCGCGGATTTCGCCGGTCTTGAGTGAGCCAAGTTCAAACGGCCCATATTGAATACGGATCAAGCGGTTCACCAGACAGCCAAAGTGCTCGAAGATCTTGCGGATCTCGCGGTTCTTGCCCTCGCGTAGCGTGACGCGATACCAGGCATTGCTGCGCCCGCCGAGCTCCATCTCTTCCACAAACTCCGCGCCGAGATAACGCACGCCCTCAATAGTTACTCCACGCTTCAAGGCTTCAATGTTCTTCTCCGTAAGCCTGCCTTTAACGCGCACGCGATAAACCCGCGCCAGCGCCGCCTTTGGATGCATCATCGCCTGCGCCAGCGGCCCATCTGATGAAAGCACCAAGAGGCCTTCGCTGTTCACGTCAAGCCGCCCGACCGTCATCACCCGCGGCACGTCCTTCTTCCACTGCGGCGGCTTGAGCGCGGGGAGATCAAAGACGGTCTTGCGCGCCTGCGGATCGCGATGCGTCACCAGCACATCGAGCGGTTTGTTCAGGAGAAAGAGCCGGGGCAATGCCTTGGTGGATGGCGCGACAGGCTTGCCATCCAGCAATACCTTGTCGTCATCATTCACCGGCGTCGTCGCTGCCGCCACTTTGCCATTGATCGCAACGCGGCCCTGCTCCACCAGCCGCTCCGCTTCGCGGCGCGAGCCCACGCCGGCCCGCTGCAGAAAGACATTGAGGCGCATGAGTGGCCTCAACCGCCCGTGACAGGCGGGAAGAAGGCAACTTCCGTTGCCCCCACCAATGAATGATCCATTTTCACATGGGACTGGTTCACCGCAGCACGGATGATCTTGCGGTCGGCGAAGGCCGCGGCACAACTGGCATCTGTTGCAATCAAATGGTTGAGGAGATCCTCAACCGTCGCAACATCAGCAGGAATTTCGATGTCGTCCGAAGCGCGCCCGATCACCTGCCGGAAACGCGCGAAATACAAAACTCTCATTCATCAACCACGTGCCGGATGCCGGCCCGGAAATAATCATAGCCAGTATAGAGCGTAAGTCCCGCCGCAATCCACAGGCCCGCGATGCCAATCCAAGTGACAACCGGGATGATTGTATCGCCAGCCGGACCCGCGATCAAAAAGCCTATCGCGATAAGTTGCACAGCGGTTTTCCACTTGGCGATCTGTGTCACAGGAACTGAAACGCGGAGTTGCCCCAGATATTCGCGAAGTCCCGACACCAGCACTTCGCGCGCCAGAATGATGATGGCCGCCCACACATGCCCGCCCCTGAGGATCTGGTCACCGCACAAGACCAGCAGGACAACCGCCACCAGAACCTTGTCGGCGATGGGATCGAGCATACGCCCCAGTGATGACTGCAATTGCCAGCGCCGCGCCAGATAGCCATCGAAAAAATCACTGATTGCGGCGGCGATGTAGAGCACGAGGGCAATCCACCGCGCCGTCAAAACGCCAAGCCCCGTCAGGGACTCAGCCGTTTCATTCCACAAAAGCAGCCCCGCCACCAGCGGCACGGCCACGATGCGCCCATAGGTCAGGAGGTTGGGTAGGTTCCAAACCTTGGACCCCTTCAGGCTGTATTGGAACTGGCTCTGCATGTTTGCCACGCCCCGATCATTGTCCGTCAGAATGAAAGTAATCGTAAATGGATTGTGCCAACTGCTTACTAACGCCGTTAACGGCCGCCAGGTCGCCAACGCCCGCCCGCGCTATGGCTTTCGCCGATCCAAAGCTCTGGAGCAAGGCCTTCTTTCGCGTGGGTCCTATGCCCGGAATATCGTCCAGCGGGTTGACGCCGATGGCTCTGGCGCGCCTCGCCCTGTGGCTGCCGATAGCAAAACGGTGCGCCTCGTCCCTAAGCCGCTGGATATAATAGAGCACCGGGTCCCTCGCCTCGAGCATGAAGGAAGGCCTGCCCGGCACATAAAAATGCTCGCGGCCGGCATCCCGGTCCGGCCCCTTGGCCACGCCCACCACTGGAACATCCGTAACGCCAAGGTCCTCCAGCACTTTGAGCACGGCGCCCACCTGCCCCGGCCCGCCATCGATCAGCAGGAGATCGGGCCATTGGCTTTCGCTCTCGCCCGCCGCGCTTTCATCCAAAAGCCGGGTGAAACGCCGCGTCAGCATCTCCCGCATCATGGCGAAATCATCGCCGGTGGGCTCCTGCTTCATGTTGAATTTGCGGTATTGCGACTTCATGTAGCCGTCCGGCCCCGCCACCACCATGCCACCCACCGCATGGGCCCCCTGGATGTGGGAGTTGTCGTAAATCTCGATTCTGCCCGGCGGCTGTTCCAGCCCAAAGGCTTTCGCAACACCTTCCAGCAACTTTGTCTGGCTGGCGGATTCAGCAAGTTTCCGGCCTGCCGCCTCCCGTGCGTTGGTGACCGCGTGGTCGGTGAGCACTTTCTTCTCGCCCCGCTGCGGTGACAGCACCTCAACCTTGTAGCCCGCATGTTCCGAAAAAGCCTGGGCATACAGCTCCTGCTCTTCGATCGCCTCCGACAACAGCACCAGCTTGGGCAGCGGCCTGTCGTCATAAAACTGGCCTATGAAGGCAGCGAGCACCTCCGGCATGGTGATGGATTTGTCCGTACGCGGAAAATAGGCGCGGTTGCCCCAGTTCTGGCCCGAGCGGAAGAAAAACACCTGCACGCAGGTGATGCCGCCATCCTGGGC
>JBIOWL010000167.1:0-3973 GCA_044868645.1 Aestuariivirga sp. | reverse complement strand
TCCTGGATGAGCACCGTCTTGCCGACGCCAGCACCACCAAAGAGGCCGATCTTGCCGCCCTTGGCGTAAGGCGCCAAAAGATCGACGACCTTGATGCCGGTCACGAGAATTTCCGCTTCCGTCGACTGGTCGGTGAATTCGGGGGCGGGCGCGTGGATGGGGCGCCGCGCCTTGGTCTTGATCGGGCCTGCTTCGTCGATCGGCTCGCCGATGACATTCATGATGCGGCCCAGTGTTTCCTTGCCCACCGGAACGGTGATCGACGATTCGGTATTGCGCACCGCTTGCCCGCGCACCAGGCCTTCTGTCGAGTCCATGGCGATGGTGCGCACTGTGTTTTCACCGAGGTGCTGCGCCACTTCGAGAACCAGGCGGTTTTCACCGTTCATGGTCTCAAGCGCGTTCAGGATTTCCGGCAGTTCGCCGTCAAAGGCGACGTCCACGACGGCGCCCGTGACCTGCGTGACGCGGCCCGCTGCGGCTGAGTTGGATGCTTTCTTGGCCATGACTGTCTGTCCTTACCTTCGATACGTTACAGCGCTTCCGCGCCCGAAATGATTTCGATGAGTTCCTTGGTGATCTGTGCCTGGCGCTGGCGGTTGTACTTGATCGACAACTTGTTGATCATGTCGCCGGCATTGCGCGTGGCATTGTCCATGGCGGACATGCGCGCACCTTGCTCCGATGCTGCGTTTTCCAGAAGCCCGCGGAACATCTGAACCGCAATGTTGCGCGGCAAAAGATCGGCAAGGATTGTCGCCTCGTCGGGTTCCGCATCATAGATGGCGCCCGCAAGATCAGGGGCCTTTCCTTCCGGAACCGTAGCCGGGATCATTTGCAGTGCCGTGGGCTTCTGCGAGATCACCGATTTGAACTCCGAGAAGAAGAGCGTTGCCACATCGAACTCTCCGGCTTCGAAGCGCGAAAGGATTTTCCGGGCAACGCCATCGGCATGGGAAAAATCCAGCGCCTTGACGCCACGAAAATCCACGGCCTCGATGATGTATTTGCCATAGAGGCGCTTGAGCGAGTCATTGCCCTTCTTGCCTACCGTCATGATCTTGACGGTCTTGCCCTCGCGCATCAGCCGGTCGGCCTGCTCACGGGCAATCTTGACGATCGATGAATTGAAACCGCCGCATAATCCGCGCTCGGCGGTGGCGACAACGAGAAGATGAGTTCTGTCTGAACCGGTGCCTGCAAGAAGCTTCGGCGCGCCTTCCTGACCCACCATGGAGGAAGCGAGATTGCCGAGCACCGCACCCATGCGCTGCGAATAGGGCCGCGCCGCGACGGCTGCTTCCTGGGCGCGGCGCAGCTTCGCCGCCGCGACCATCTGCATCGCCTTGGTGATTTTCCGCGTCGCCTTCACCGAGGCAATGCGGTTTCTCAAATCTTTCAATGATGGCATGGAGTCACCACACTCTCAGCCGTCATTCCCGCGAAGGCGGGAATCCAGCTTTGGGCCGTCATAACCCACGAAGAAGCGGGACCCCTGCCTTCGCAGGGGTGACGGTGTTTGTTGTTATCGGTAATGCTCATCTCTGGCAGAGGCCTACGCGAAGGTCTTAGCGAAGGCGTCAACCGCGGCCTTGAGCTTGGAGCCGGTGGCATCGGAGATGGCCTTCTCGGTGCGGATGGCATCCAGCACATCGGCGTGCTTGTCGCGCATCACGCGCAGAAGGCCATCCTCGAAAGCCTTGACCTTGTTGACGGGGAGCGGATCGAGATAGCCGTTGACGCCGGAATAGATCGACACAACCTGCTCTTCCATCTTGAGCGGCGAGAACTGACCCTGCTTCAGAAGTTCGGTGAGACGCGCACCGCGATTGAGAAGTTTTTGCGTGGCCGCATCGAGATCCGAGCCGAACTGCGCAAAGGCCGCCATTTCGCGGTATTGCGCAAGCTCGCCCTTGATCTTGCCGGCAACCTGCTTCATCGCCTTGGTCTGCGCCGACGATCCCACGCGCGACACGGAAAGGCCGACGTTCACCGCCGGACGAATGCCCTGATAGAACAGATCCGTTTCAAGGAAGATCTGGCCGTCGGTGATCGAAATGACGTTTGTTGGAATATAGGCCGACACGTCATTGGCCTGGGTCTCGATGACGGGAAGAGCCGTGAGCGAGCCCGCGCCATTGTCTTCATTGAGTTTCGCAGCGCGCTCAAGAAGGCGCGAGTGCAGATAGAACACATCGCCCGGATAGGCTTCGCGGCCCGGCGGACGGCGGAGCAGCAGTGACATCTGGCGATAGGCCACGGCCTGCTTGGAAAGATCGTCATAGGCGATCAATGCATGCATGCCGTTGTCGCGGAAATATTCACCGATGGCGCAGCCCGCGAAAGGCGCGAGATATTGCAGCGGCGCCGGATCGGAAGCGGTGGCCGCGATGATCACCGAATATTCGAGTGCGCCATTGTCTTCGAGAACCTTGACGAACTGCGCCACCGTTGAGCGCTTCTGGCCGCAGGCGACGTAGACGCAATAGAGCTTGTCCTTTTCCGGACCCGCGATGTGGATCGGCTTCTGGTTGAGGATGGTATCGAGAATGATGGCGGTCTTGCCGGTCTGGCGGTCGCCGATGACGAGTTCGCGCTGGCCGCGGCCCACCGGGATCAGCGCATCGATTGCTTTGAGGCCCGTGGCCATGGGCTCATGCACCGACCTGCGCGGGATGATGCCGGGTGCCTTCACATCGACGCGCGACTTCTGCTTGGACTTGATCGGGCCCTTGCCGTCAATCGGATTGCCGAGCGGGTCAACGACGCGGCCGAGCAATTCCTTGCCGACGGGAATTTCCACGATGGCGCCGGTGCGCTTTACCGTATCGCCTTCCTTGATGTCGCGGTCATTGCCGAAGATCACCACGCCGACATTGTCGGTCTCGAGGTTGAGGGCCATGCCCTTGATGCCGCCGGGGAACTCCACCAGCTCACCAGCTTGCACATTATCGAGGCCATAGACGCGGGCGATACCGTCACCGACCGAGAGCACCTGGCCGATCTCGGCAACCTGGGCTTCCTTGCCGAAGTCCTTGATCTGCTTCTTGAGGATGGAGGAGATTTCTGCGGCGCGGATATCCATCAGGCTTGTTCCTTCATGGCGGATTTGAGTGAATTGAGTTTGGTGAGAAGCGAATTGTCCATCATGCGGCTGCCCACCTTGACGATGAGGCCGCCCAGTATGGCGGGATTGACCTTGGCGGTAAGCGCCACATCGCTGCCCACGGCGGATTTGAGCGCGGCCTTGAGCTCGCTGAGCTGCTTGTCTGAAAGTTTTTCAGGCGATGTGACTTCAGCCGTCACTTCACCCTTCGATTTGGCGACAAGCGCCCGATAGGCGGAAATGGCATCCGGCACCGCGGCGAGCCTGCGGTTCTTTGCCATCAGCTTCAGGAAATTGAGGGCAAGGCCATTAATATCGGCCTTGGCGGCAAGAGCGGAGATCGCTTCTTCCTGGTCTTCCGCCTTGAAGACGGGTGAGCGCAACAGGCGCTTCAATTCATCCGACTCTTCGATGAGGACGGCAAAATTGGAAAGGGCATCGCCCGTTGCGGGCACGGATTTGTCTTCGGTTGCGAGATCAAAAAGCGCCGACGCATAGCGGCCGGCCACACCTGATTGCGCTTGATCTGTTGCTGCCACGATCAATCTTTCAAAGAGACCAAGGCAGAAGGCTTGGAATGCCCGCCCAAGTCATTGAATTGTGTAAGGAAGCGCTTGGCTGGAAGCTTCACGCTGCGCTGCGGGATTCCCCACCGCGGGGCGGTGCCTAACATAAGGCTTTTGGACTCGCAACAGCGATTCGAAGGCTCAAAATGCGCCTATTGCCGCGTGCTTTACGTCTTGGCCCGGTGGGTGGGCAGAGCCTTGCGGCTGGCCAGCAGTTTGTCGATGCGGCGGCCATCGAGGTCCACCACTTCAAATGTATAGCCCCGATGGTCGAAGCTTTGGCCCGTTTCAGGCAGGTGCC
>JBIOWL010000166.1:0-16568 GCA_044868645.1 Aestuariivirga sp. | reverse complement strand
CCACGGCGCGCCAAGATCCCGCGCCGCCTCGATCTGGTTTTTGTCGAGGCTCTCGATGGCATTATAGAGCGGGAAGATCATGATGAGCAGGTTGGCATAGGAAAGCCCCACCCACATGCCGGTGTTGTTGCCGAGGAAATCAATGGGCGCGTCTGTGAGGCCTGCCCCCATCAGGCCCTGGTTGATGAGACCCTTGGCGGCGAGCAGCAGGCGGATGGAGAAGGCCCGGAGAATTTCATTGACCCAATAGGGCACGATGAGACCCAGCATAAGCAGCCTCACCTGTTGCACCGTGCCTGCCTGCGCCATGAAATAAGCGAGCGGATAGCAGATGCAGAGATTGAGAAACGTCACCGCTGAGGACACGACGATTGTGTAGAAGAAGGCATAGAGGTGCGTCGTGTTCCATTCATTGTCCACCGGATTGACGAACAGCGACTTGTATTGTTCCAGCGTCAGGTAATCTTCCGGCCCAAAGCGTTTTGGCGGCGGCAGGCGCGGATGGAAACTCTCAACCACCATGTAGAGATAGGGCAGCGTTACCAGGAATAGCGTCCACAGCGCCACCAGCACGATGAACATGATGCCAAGCACCATGCCGTTGCGCTCCCAGTAGCTCTTATGCGTCGGGTCATGGACGGTGCGCGCCTCATAGCGCGCCATCACCCAGAAGGCAGCGATCACCAGAAACGGCAGGAAAACGACGAGGGCGCGGCTACTCACGGGCCATCTTTCCTTCCGGCAGCGCAAGTCCAAGCGTTTCGGCATAGTGCACGGTGGCCTTCTCGCCCTGTCCCGGCACTTTGCCGCCGCCATGGCGGCCGACTGTCAGCGTTATGTCTTTCTTGGCCGCACCCTTGAGGAACACATGGGTCATGTTGCCCTCGAAGGCGACATTCTTGACCGGTGATTCCAAGGTGGTGCCTTCGCCGCCCTTTCCCAGCTTGAATGATTCCGGCCGCACGAAGAGAATGGCCTTGTCACCCGTTTTCAGTCCGCTGGGGTTTCGGCCTTTGAGCTTGCCGAATGCCGTATCAACAACAGCTTCCTCCTTGCTTGCCTTGGAAACCCTGCCAGGGAACGGGTTGTTCTCGCCCACGAAGGAGGCAACGAAGGCAGTCTCCGGTTCGTCATAAACGGTCCTGCCGTCCGCCACCTGTTCAATGACGCCATCGCTCATCACCGCGATGCGGTCCGACATGGTGAGCGCCTCGCCCTGGTCGTGGGTGATGTAGATGAACGTGATACCAACTCTTTGCTGAATGGAGCGAAGTTCATTGCGCATGTGCTGGCGGAGCTTGAGATCAAGGGCCGAAAGCGGCTCGTCGAGCAGCAGCACCTTGGGCTCGACTGCCAGAGCCCGCGCAATGGCCACGCGTTGCTTCTGGCCGCCGGAAAGTTCGCTCACCAGCTTGTCGCCCTGGCCGGGAAGCGCAATGAGGTCGAGAAGCTCTTCCGCCTTCTTGCGCCGCGTTGCCTTGTCGATGCCGCGTACCCGAAGGCCATAGGCGATGTTCTCCGCAACCGTCATCAGTGGGAAAAGCGCGAGATTCTGGAAGATGAGGGCCGTGGGCCGCCTGTTGGGCCCGATGCCCGTCATGTCCTGCCCGCCGATTCTCACCTTTCCGGCGGAAGGGTCGAGGAAACCCGAGACCGTGCGCAGGATGGTGGTCTTGCCACAGCCGGATGGTCCCAGGAACGAGAAGAATTCGCCGCCCTTGATGGCGAGGCTGGCGTTGTTGACAGCGGTGAAATTCCCAAATCGGACTGTCACGCCATCCAGATCGACCCCTGCGCTCATCCTGTCCTGCTCGCATCCTGTTTTTGTTAAGGCGGGACTTTTCCACTGATTGCCACGGAAGATCAAGTGAAGATCAGGAACAGGTCACGTCCTGGTGATGCCCAAAAAGGAAGCAGCCCCGGTGAAGGAATCACCAGGGCTGCAAACCGTTACTCGAAGCGGATCAAGCCGCCTTGAGCTTGTCGGCATACTGCGTGCGCAGTTCCGCATACCATGATGGCTCTGGAGGACGGTGCCACAGGTTCTTCAAAGCATCGCCCGGATAGGCTTCCTGGAAGTTCTTCTTGAAGACATCCGAAGTCATGGCATCGGCGCCCGCGATAACCGGGTTATAGCCCGAGCCATCGGCCGCCTTGGCCGAGGCTTCCGGGGTGTGCAGATAGTTGAGGAAGGCATAGATCTGGTCGATGTTCTTGGCGGCCTTGAGCAGCGAAATGCCGTCAAGCCAGGCAATGGCGCCTTCCTTCGGCGCCTGGTAGCCCACGGGCTTGCCTTCCTTCTTGAGGGAAAGCGCGGGACCATCCCAGGTCTGGCCGATCCACACATCGTTCTCCATCAAGCCCGACTTGGTGTTGTCGGCCGAATCCCAGAACTGCTTGATCCAGGCTTTCTTCTCCAAGGCAATCGGCATGATCTGGTCGTAGATCTTCTTCATGTCGTCTTCCGACTTGAAGGAATCGAGCATGCGGTTCGACGGCAATTGACCGTTGCCATCCATCCACAGGCCGATGCCCAGCAGCATGGAATGCGGGCGGGCCTGCACATGGCCCTTGACGTCATCGGCCCATAGCGATCCGTAGGAGAGCTGCGAGAGATCACCCTTGTAAAGATCGGTGCGGAAGGAAATGGCTTCCGAGCCCCAGACATGCGGCAGGTGATAAAGGCCGCCATCCCAGGTCCATACCGAGGCCGAGCCCTCCAACATCGACGGCAGGATATTGCCGGTGTTGGTGAGCTTGCTCATGTCATAGGGCGCAAGCACATCGAGATCCTGGAACTGCGGCGCGCGGTCACGTGTCGGCTGGCAGAGGTCGAAGCCTTCACCGCCCGTGGCCTGCAGCTTGTTGATCTGCTCTTCGTTCTGCGAGAACGGCGTCTGGTTGACCTTGATGCCGGACGCTTTTTCGAAATCCGGGATCACCGGATCCGGAAATTCGTCTGACCACATCAAGAGATTGAGTTCGCCCGAGGACGACAGGGCGTCTTTCGAGACGATCGGAGCGGCAAAGCCCACAGCGCCGGCGGCAACCGCTGACTTCATGAGGGCGCGGCGGGAAATCGTCGCGGCCCTGAGCAACTCCAGAGTTGATTTCTGTTTGTTCATTCCAACACCTCCAAATGAGAGGGGCACAATGCCCGTCCCCGAACTCCTAAGGGGCCGATTCTACCGGCTTCTGGCAGAGTTATGTGGTGTAGTATGACGCTGATGTGTCAACTGGGCAATGGGGCAGTTGTCTGGCCCTAGGTCGGGGTTAAACTGGACCAGTTGAATCAAATTTTCGGCAATGCGCCTGGGAGACCCTGGGGGACTCTGGGAGGCTATGCGGCCTTGTTCTTGTAATAAACGTCCAGGAACACGGCAAGCAGCAGCACCCCGCCCTTGATGACCTGCTGCCAGTCGATGCCGATGCCCATGATCGACATGCCGTTGTTCATGACACCCATCAGGAAGGCGCCGATGACCGCGCCGATCACTTTTCCGACACCGCCGGTAACAGCCGCCCCGCCGATGAAGCAGGCGGCGATCACGTCAAGCTCGAAGCCGAGCCCAGCCTTGGGCGTTGCCACATTGAGCCGCGCGGCGAAGATGAGGCCCGCCAGGGCCGCAAGGGCGCCCATGATGACAAAGATCAGGAAGGTCATGCGCTCGGTGTTGATACCGGAAAGCTGGGCTGCCTTGTAATTGCCGCCCATCGCATAGACGCGGCGGCCGAAGGTGGTGCGCGTCGTCAGGAACACGAACAGCGCAATGAGCGCGAACATGACGATCAGCACATTGGGCAGTCCCTTGTAGCGCGCCATGAGCACCGAGAAGGTGAGAAACGCCGCGGCGATCAGGATGTTGCGGCCGAGGAAGATGATGTCCGGCTCCTCTGCCAGGCCATGGGCCTGTTGCTCGCGCCGTTCCTTGACGTTGAAATAGATGATGAGGGCGGTGACCGCCCCGCCCAGCAGCACGGCAAGAACGTTGAACGATGCACCAAACAAGGTGGTGCTGAAAATGTCCGGCACATAACCCGATGAAAGAAGTTGGAACTCCCTGGGGAACGGACCAACGGAAGCGCCGCCCAGAACCGTCAGCGCCAGCCCCTTGAAGATCAGCATGCCGGCGAGCGTCACGATGAAGGCCGGGATCCGGTAATAGGCCACGAAATAGCCTTGCACGCCACCGATTAGCGCTCCCAGCGCCAGGCACGCAAACATGGTTAGGAAAGGATCGATTTTCCACGGAACCATCATCACGGCGGCGACTGCGCCGACGAAGCCTGAAACCGACCCCACCGACAGGTCGATGTGACCGGCCACGATGATCAGCAGCATACCCAGCGCCATGATGACGATGTATGAGTTCTGCAGGATGATATTAGTCATGTTAACCGGCATGAAGAGGGTGCCGTTGGTAGTGAACTGGAAGAACACCATGATGGCGAGCAGCGACAGCAGCAGCGCATAGTCGCGGATATTCGCTTTCACGAAGCGCATCATATCGGTGCGCGCGAGGGCCTTGCTGGTGGTGTCTGTCATGTCACTTGTCCCATGATTTCATGATTGCCCGCATGATCTTTTCCTGGCTTGCGTTCTTGGCTGCCATCTCAGCAACGAAGCGGCCTTCGTTCATCACATAGATGCGGTCGGATATGCCGAGAAGTTCGGGCATCTCGGAGGAGATGACGATCACGGCCTTCCCGGCCTCGGCAAGCTGGTTGATGATGCCGTAGATTTCATATTTGGCGCCGACGTCGATGCCGCGCGTCGGCTCGTCGAGGATGAGAATATCGGGGCCGGAGAACAGCCATTTCGACAGCACGACCTTTTGCTGGTTGCCGCCGGAAAGATTGACGGTTGTCTGGAACACGGAGGAACAGCGGATGGCCAGATCCTTCCGGTACTTCTGCGCCACCGACAACTCCTTCGTCTCGTCGATCACGCTGCTCCGCGAGACATCGCCAAGATTGGCGAGCGTCACGTTGTGCTTGATGTGGTCGATGAGCACGAGACCGAAGGTCTTACGGTCCTCGGTGGCATAGGCGAGCCCCGCATCCATGGCTTTCGGGATGGTCGAGACATCGGCAAGCTTGCCGTGGATCACGACTTCGCCAGTGATCTTCTGGCCATAGGCCCGCCCAAAGAGCGACATGGCAAGTTCCGTCCGGCCGGCCCCCATGAGGCCCGCAATGCCGACGACTTCACCCGCCTTCACATGGATATTGACGCCCTTGATCATCTGGCGGTCGGCATGAAGCGGATGATAGACGCTCCAGTCTTTCACCTCGAAAATCGTCTCGCCAATTTTGGCATGCCGCGCCGGGAACCGGTCGGTGAGCTCGCGGCCCACCATGGCCTTGATGATGCGGTCTTCCGACACCTTGGCGGTATGGGTGTCGAGCGTGTCCACGGTCTTGCCGTCGCGCAGCACCGTGATGCGATCGGCGACCTTCAGGACTTCGTTGAGCTTGTGGGTGATGAGGATCGACGAGATGCCATGCGCCTTGAAACCTTTCAGCAGCTCCAGGAGAGCATTGGAGTCGGTCTCGTTGAGGCTCGACGTCGGCTCGTCCAGGATGAGCAGCTTCACCTTCTTGTTGAGTGCCTTGGCGATCTCGACAAGTTGTTGCTTGCCGGTGCCGATATTGGTGATGAGCGTGTTTGGATGTTCCTCAAGCCCCACCTTCTTGAGAAGCTCCTTGGTGCGGGCGAAGGCCTCGAACCAGTTAATGACGCCGTGCCGTGCCGGCTCGTGGCCAAGGAAGATATTTTCGGCAATGGAGAGCAGCGGAACGAGAGCCAGTTCCTGATGAATGATGATGATGCCGGTGCCTTCCGAGTCCGCGATGGTCTTGAATTCCCGCGCCCTTCCCTCGAAGTCGATGGCGCCATCATAGCTGCCGGCGGGATAGACGCCGGAGAGCACCTTCATCAGCGTTGACTTGCCGGCACCGTTCTCGCCTACCACGGCATGGATTTCGCCGGGCATCACCGTGAGATTGACGTCGGTCAGGGCTTTCACGCCCGGAAACGTCTTGGTGATTTTCTTCATCTGCAGGATCGGCTCAGCACCCATCCCAGGCCTCCTCCCAACCCGATTTTTGTTTTTGTTTAGTTACACATGAAAAAGCGGGCCCCGCAAGTAAACTCGCGAGGGCCCGCCTTCAGATCATCTTACTGGAGTTCTTCGGCCTTGATGTAGCCGGAGCCCACGAGCAACGGTTCGATCTCGGCCTTGCCCACGTCATGAGGTGTGAGGAGGTAGGACGGCACGATTTTGACCTCATTGTTATAGGTCTTGGTGTCGTTGATTTCCGGCTCTTTGCCCTGCAGCACGGTGTCGACCATCTTGGCAGTCACCTTTGCCAGCTCGCGCGTGTCCTTGAACACGGTGGAATACTGTTCGCCAGCAAGCATGCCCTTGACGGAAGCTACTTCCGCGTCCTGTCCGGTGACGATCGGCATTTCAGGTCCCGGCGCATAGCCTACGCCCTTCAGCGAGGAGATGATGCCGCGGGAGAGACCGTCATAAGGGGCAAGAACGCCATGCACCTTCTTGTCGGTGTAGTTGGCCGAAAGCAGGTTATCCATGCGGGCCTGGGCCACCGCACCGTCCCAGCGCAGCGTGCCGACCTTGTCCATGCCCATCTGGCCGGAGACGATGACAACTTCGCCGGAATCGATCAGGGGCTGCAGAACCGACATGCCGCCGTCATAGAAGTAGAAGGCGTTGGTGTCGTCCGGCGAGCCGCCGAAGAGTTCGACGTTCCACGGCTTGACGTCTGGGAAACGCTCTTTCAGACCCTTCACCAGCGAGGTTGCCTGCAGCACGCCGACGCCGAAATTGTCGAAGGTCGTGTAGTAGTCAACGTCACCCGTCTTGGTGATGAGGCGGTCATAGGCGAAGACCTTTGCGCCAGCCTCATGGGCTTTCTTGAGAATGTCCGACAGCGTCGAGCCATCGATCGCCGCGATGATCAGAACCTTGGCGCCCTTGGTCACCATGTTCTCGATCTGGGCGAGCTGGTTCGGGATGTCGTCCTCGCCATACTGGAGATCGGTCTCATAGCCGAGCGCGGTGAATTCCTTCACCATGGACTCGCCGTCCGAAATCCAGCGCGTGGAAGACTTGGTCGGCATGGAAATGCCGATCAGCCCTTTGCCCTCGGCCAGCGCCGGCCCGGCAGCGGCCACAACGGCGGCGGCAACGGAAGCCACCATGAAATGTCTGCGATTGGTCACGTGATATCCTCCCTGATGAACCAGCATGTCCCGCCAACCGCGGCGGGACTTGTGCTGGCACAAGCGGCTCTCATAATGTGCCCGAAGGCTCCAATCAAGGGCAATTGTATGACAAATAAACGGAGACTAGGGACGGCGGGCTACCGTGACGCCAAAGGCGGGAACCTCCATGCCGTCATTGCCCGCAAGATCGGCGAGCGGATTCTCGGCGGCGAATATGCACCGGGCTCGCTTCTGCCCAACGAGGCCGAATGGGGCCGGGTTTTCGGTGCGAGCCGCACCGCCGTGCGCGAGGCCATCAAAAGCCTGACCGCCAAGGGCCTCATCCATTCGCGGCCCAAGGTGGGCTCCAGGGTCGAGCCCAAGAGCCGCTGGAACATGCTGGACCGCGATGTCCTCTCATGGCACCGCACGGCGGTGGACCGCAGGCATTTCCTTCATTCCACTCAGGAATTCAGGCGGCTTGTGGAACCTGGTATCGCCGAACTGGCGGCCAGGAAGCGCACGAGCACTCAGGTGGACCAGCTGGTGAATGCGCTGGAGGCTATGAAGAAAGCCAAAACCCATGAGGAAGTGGTCTCAGCGGATGTGGCCTTTCACGAAACCCTGCTGGCCTCCGCCAACAACGACCTGCTGGCGCCTTTCGGCATCCTGATCGACGAAGCCCTTGCCAATTTGTTTGACTTCACCACCAGCCGCAACCCGCGCTACAAGCAGGCCCTCAAGCTGCACGAGAACATTGTGCGCGCTGTGGTCGCCGAAGATCCCGCCGCCTCCCGCACCGCCATGCTGGCCCTCATCAAGGACACGGACCAGGTGATTGAGACCCTGGGCAGGAAACGGTAGCGCACTTTTGGCGATCGGGTTATGCCGGAGGAATATCATCAATTGCGTAATAGACCGGAATGCCGCGCTGGCGTGCGATCTCAACATCATTGTCAGCGCCTTTTGATGGCCCAGGCAAACGCAGAACGGCATCGCAATGCTGCAGCAATCTGCCGGCCGTGGGATGCAGGATTTTCTCATAGAGCGTATCGCCCACGGACCTGCCTCCCGCTTCTGTCCAAATAGGCAACGCGACCCATTCTCCAATCATGGGTACATGCCCCTTCTCAAAAATTGGCCAGGATGCCGCTTCCAGCCGTTTGAGATTTGCGGCCATCCGGATCGGATCATCATCAGTACCTGAACGATAGGGGCCTGCGATCAGGATCATCATGCACTTTGCCAAGGGTTTAGCTCCAAAAAACCATATCGTCTCTTCATAACATATCGTGACATTTCGTGCAACATCGTGTAATATCGTGCAATGCTGACTGAGGAACGCAAAAGCATGCTCCTTGCCGCCCTGAAGAAGGACGGCAAGGTCATCGCCAAGGATGTCAGCCGCCGCTTGAAGCTTTCAGAAGACACGATCCGCCGCGATTTGCGCGAACTGGCGTCCTTGGGCCTGCTGCAGCGCGTTCATGGCGGGGCATTGCCTGCCTCACCAACCGTGACGGCGCTTGCCGAACGGCGGGTGCGCTCCGCTGACGAGAAACGGCGGCTTGGGCTGGAGGCTGCCCGGCTGGTTGAACCGGGTCAGACAATATTTGTGGACGGTGGAACGACTAATCTTGAGTTGATCTATGCCTTGGTGCCGGAGCTGGAGATCACCGTCGTCACCCATAGTCCGACCATTGCCAACGCCCTTGAATCTCACCCCGGTGTGAAAGTGATCATGCTCGGTGGCAGACTCTACCGGCGCTCCATGGTCTGTGTTGGCGCAGAAACCGCACTTGCCATTTCCCGTTTCCGCTTTGACCTCTGCTTTCTTGGCGTCACCGCCATTCGGAAAAGCGAAGGATTGATGACCGATGATTTTGAAGAGGCGAGCATCAAGCGGACTTTTCTGCAGCAGTCTGCCGAAGCGGTGAGCCTGATCACCATGGACAAGCTGAATGCAGCTTCGCCGCAGAAGATAGAAGATGTTTCAGCGCTGTCTGCTATTGTGGCAGTGCGCGAGGCCAACCTGTCCTGGTTGCCGAAGCAAGTGAAACTGATACGTGCAGCCTGAGGTCAGGGCACCGCGCTGGTACTGCTATATCTTCCGCAGGAAAACGCTGCGCACCCGGTGATCGGCGCCCTTGCGCAAGACGAGGTCGGCGCGCGGCCTGGTCGGCAAGATGTTTTCGCGGAGGTTCACGAGATTGATGCTGCTCCAGATGCGTGTGGCCGTGGCCACCGTCTCTTCATCCGTGAGCGAGGCATAGCGGTGGAAATAGGATCGCGGATCCTTGAAGGCGCCATTGCGCAAGGAGAAGAAGCGCTCGATATACCATTGCCTCAAGTCCTGTTCCTCGGCATCGATGAAGATCGAGAAATCGAAAAAATCGGAGGTGTTGGGAATACCGCGCCCGTCACGTGGCGGCCTTCCCGTCTGCAGCACGTTGATGCCCTCCAGAATGAGAATATCCGGCTGGTCGACGATCTGCGTCTTGCCCTCGAGCACATCATAAGTGAGGTGTGAATAGAGCGGTGCCTCCACATCACGCTCGCCCGACTTGATATCCGACATGAAACGCAGGATGCGCTGCAGATCATAGGATTCGGGAAAACCTTTACGGTTCATCAGGCCTTCGCGCTCCAGCACCTTGTTCGGCAAAAGGAAGCCGTCGGTCGTCACGAGATCGACCTTGGGGTGCGACGGCCAGCGCGAGAGAAGCCGCCTGAGAATGCGCGCCGTTGTGCTCTTGCCGACGGCAACGCTTCCCGCAACGCCGATGACGTAAGGAACCTTGAGGTCCTTGCGGTGCAGGAAGATGTTGGAAGCGTGAAAGAGTTTCTGTGACGCCTGAACATAGAGATTGAGAAGACGCGACAGAGGCAGATAGATGATCTCGACTTCATGGAGATCGATCTGGTCATTGAGCGAGCGCACCTCGTTGAGGTCCGCGTCCGTCAGCGTCATCGGCGTGTCGGCGCGAAGTGCTGCCCATTCATCGCGCGAAAAGCGTCCGAAGGGCGATACTTCGCGGGCAAAATCCTCGGCAAGATCAATCATTCTTGCGCGCCGCTTTCTCGGCAAGGCCGCCAGTGCCTTCGCGGCGCTTGAGCTCCGCCATCACATCATCAGGCGAAATGCCGGAAGCCTTGAAAAGCACCAGCAGGTGATAGAGTACGTCGGCTGCTTCTTTAGTGGTTTCCATGCGCTTTCCCGCAACCGCAGCCAGTGCAAGCTCCACCGCTTCCTCGCCAAATTTCTTGGCGCATTTTTCGATGCCCTGATGCAAAAGCTTCGCGGTGTAGGAAGTCTCCGGCGAGGCTGAGGACTTGGCCGCAATGTCTGCCGCGAGCTTCTCAAGCTGGTCGAACGAGCTCATCGCATCCTCATGGGCACACCGGCATCCGCCATCGCCTGTTTGGCTTCGGCAATCGTAAAGGTTCCGAAATGGAAAATCGAGGCGGCGAGCACCGCCGTGGCATGGCCATCCCGGATGCCTTCCACCAAATGGTCGAGGGTTCCGACACCTCCCGAGGCAATGACAGGGATCGTGACAGCATCGGAAATGGCACGGGTGAGGGGGATATTAAAACCCTTGCCCGTGCCGTCACGATCCATGGAGGTGAGAAGAATTTCACCTGCGCCCAGCGCAGCGACCTCCTTGCCATATTGCACGGCATCGATGCCAGTTTCCTTGCGCCCGCCATGGGTAAAGATCTCGAATTTTCCTGGCGAGACTTCCTTGGCATCAATGGCTACGACAATGCATTGGCTGCCGAACTTCTCCGCTGCCTCCTTGACGAACTGCCGGTTGGCCACCGCCGCGGAATTGATTGACACCTTGTCGGCTCCCGCCAACAGAAGCGCGCGGATGTCTTCAAGCGTGCGCACGCCACCGCCCACCGTGAGCGGCATGAAGCAGGCTTCCGCCGTACGCCGCACCACGTCCAGCATGATGCCGCGCCCCTCATGGGTGGCCGTGATATCGAGGAAGCAGAGTTCATCAGCCCCCGCCGCATCATAGGCCTTGGCCGCTTCAACGGGATCGCCGGCATCGACGAGATTGACGAAGTTGACGCCCTTGACCACGCGGCCGTCCTTCACATCAAGGCACGGAATGACACGCATTTTCAGCATCAGCGTCCTCCTGCCACGCGGATGGTGGTTGCGGTGATATAGGAGGAGGCATCAGAAAGCGCGAACATGACAACGCGCGCCACCTCCTCCGCCGATCCTGCCCGCTTCATGGGGATTTGTGGCGCCATGCGTTTCACCCGGCCTGGCTCGCCCGTCGATTTGGCATGAATATCCGTTTCCGTAAGGCCCGGCGCCACGCCAATGACACGTATGCCTTCCTCCGCCACTTCACGGCCCAGCCCGATGGTGAAGCTATCGATGGCGCCTTTGGTTGCTGCATACCAGGTATATTCGCCGGGGCTGCCGATTGTGGAAGCGCCGGAGGAAAGATTGACGATGACGCCGCCCTTGCCGCCATGGCGCGTCGACATGCGCTTCACCGCCTCACGCGCCGCATAGATGGAGCCGTTGATGTTGATGGCAATGGTTTCGTCGATGACCTTGGGATCGGCCTCGTCCAGCCGCGAACTCTTGCCGGTGATGCCCGCGCTGTTGACCAGCGCCGTCATGGGTCCAAAGGCTTCTTCCGTGGCATCGCAAAGCCGGATCACATCGGCAAGCTTCGTGACATCGGCTTTTATGGCGATGGCCTTGCCGCCCTTGGCCTTGATCTCCGCGACAACGGCCTCTGCCGCCTTGGCATCGTTCACATAATTGATCGCGATACGATAGCCGTCTGCCGCCGCAAGTCTTGCTGTTGCCGCACCGATGCCACGGCTGCCGCCTGTGATGAGAAGAACCTTGTCTGTCATGCTGCGTCCTTTAGCAGAGCAAGAGCCTCGCCGGCATTGAGACGTCCGTCGTAAAGGGCCCGGCCCGTGATGGCCCCCGCAAGCTTACGGGCATCGGGCTTCTTCATGCGCCGGATGTCATCGAGCGAGGCAAGCCCGCCCGAGGCAATGACGGGAATGGAAACGGCATCGGCAAGTGCAATGGTGCTCTCCCAGTTGATGCCGGTGAGAATGCCGTCGCGGTCAATGTCCGTATAGATGATGGCGGCAACGCCGGCCCCTTCGAAGCGCCGTGCCAGTTCGATGACGCCAAGCTCTGAGGCCTCGGCCCAGCCCTCGACTGCCACCTTGCCGCCCTTGGCATCGATGCCCACCGCGATTTGTCCGGGAAAGCGCTTGCAGGCTTCCTTCACCAGTTCCGGATTGCGCACCGCGACCGTGCCAAGAATGACGCGCGCCAGACCTTTGCTGATCCAGCTTTCAATGTGGGCAAGTGTGCGGATACCGCCGCCCAATTGCACTGGATTGCCCGTGGCTTTCAGGATGGCCTCCACCGCCGCGCCGTTAACGGATTGTCCTTCGAAGGCGCCATTGAGATCGACCACATGCAGCCATTGGAAACCCTCCTGCTCGAAAGCCTTCGCCTGTGCTGCTGGATCATCGTTGTAGACGGTGGCCTGCGCCATGTCCCCGAGCTTCAGGCGCACGCATTTCCCATCCTTCAGGTCTATGGCCGGGAAAAGGATCATGGCAGCACCAATCCGCCCTTCTCCTTTGGAGAAGGTGGCGTGACCACCGGGCCTTGACCCGGTGGGAACGCCGGATGAGGTTTGTTGCCATGACATGACCTCACCCGGCGCGTTCCGCGCCACCCTCTCCAGAGGAGAGGGGTGAATGGAGTTAGAAACGCCATCACGGCTTCCACCTCAGGAAATTGGCGATCAGCTTGAGGCCCAGAGTCTGGCTCTTTTCCGGGTGGAACTGCGTGCCCACCAGATTGTCATAACCCGCCATGGCGGTGACCGCACCGCCATAGTCCGCCGTCGCAGTCAAATCTTCGGGCAGGGCGCATTCGAGATGATAGGAATGCACGAAATAGGCGTGCAGACCTTTCTCGCCTGTTGCGATGCCGGCGAGCACCGGATGATCGGCATGGACCTTGAGCGTGTTCCAGCCCATATGTGGAATCTTGAGTGCCGGATCATTGGGTGTGATCTTCTTCACATCCCCCGCAATCCAGCCAAGGCCCTGCGTCACATCATATTCAAGGCCGCGTGTTGCCATAAGCTGCATGCCCACGCAGATGCCGAGAAACGGATGACCTTTCACAACAACGCGTTGTTGCAGCGCCTCGCGCATGCCGTCGATCGCCATCAGGCCGTTGCGGCAATCCTTGAAGGCGCCCACGCCCGGCAGAACGATGCGGTCCGCTTTGGCAACATCATCCACGCGCGAGGAAACGATTGTCTCGCCCGCAATGCCATTGTCCTTGGCAGCCCTCTCGAAGGCCTTCTGCGCCGAATGCAGATTGCCCGAGCCATAGTCGATGATGACTGTTCTCATCAGCCTGCAAGAGAACCCTTGGTCGAGGGAATCCTGTCCTTCTGGCGGGGGTCAATCTCAATGGCCTGCCGCAGCGCCCGCGCCAGGGCTTTGAAGCTTGCTTCGGCAATGTGATGCGCGTTCGCGCCATAGGCGTTCTCGATATGGAGCGTAATGCCAGCATGCATGGCGAAGGCCTGGAACCATTCGCGCACCAGTTCCGTATCGAAGCTGCCTATCTTCCCAGCTGGGAACGCAACCTTGAACACAAGGAACGGACGCCCTGAGACATCGATGGCGCAGCGCGACAGTGTTTCATCCATCGGCAAATCGCATGAGCCATAACGGGCAATGCCCTTGCGGTCGGAAAGTGCCTTCGCCACGGCCTGGCCCAGCGCAATGCCGCAGTCCTCCACCGTGTGATGGTCGTCAATGTGCGTATCGCCCTTGGCGGCAAGCGCAATGTCGATCAGGGAATGGCGCGCCAGCTGTTCCATCATATGGTCGAAGAAGCCAACGCCCGTCGCAACGTCATAGGCACCCGTGCCGTCCAGATTGACGGTACAGGAAACCTCAGTCTCCGTGGTCTTGCGTTCGATGGTGGCCTTGCGCATGGCCCGCTCCTTTGCTGCGCTGCGCCATAGCAGACTGCCCCCGCAAAGACTATATGTTTTGAGAACAGTGGGTTAAGGCCTGGTCTTCCAATTGGCGGCGGACCGTCTTACATGCCGCATCAAAGGGTTAACAGCATGAGCGAAGCGCAGATCTGGCACGGCACGACAATATTGACCGTGCGCAAGGGCAAGCATGTCGTCATCGCGGGCGATGGCCAGGTGAGCATCGGCCAGACCATCATCAAGGGCAACGCCCGCAAGGTGCGGCCCTTGGGCGGCGGCAAGGTGATCGGCGGCTTTGCCGGGGCCACGGCCGATGCCATGACGCTGTTCGAACGCCTTGAGGCCAAGCTCGAACAGTTCCCCTCGCAATTGACCAGGGCCTGTGTCGAAATGGCCAAGGACTGGCGCACCGACCGCTATCTCCGCCGCCTCGAAGCCATGATGATCGTGGCGGACCAAAATGTCTCGCTGGTGCTCACGGGAACAGGCGATGTGCTTGAGCCTGAAAACGGTGTCACCGCCATTGGCTCCGGCGGCAATTATGCGCTGGCCGCGGCCCGGGCGCTTCTCGACACCGACATGGACGCCGAAGCGATAGCCCGCAAGGCCATGGCCATCGCCGCCGAGATTTGCGTTTACACCAATACTAACTTGACGCTGGAAAAGCTGGAGACGGCGTGACCATGACCAAAACTTCCGGCGAACTGCTGATCCGACAGAGCGATCTCGATTCCGCCGTGGCGGCTGGTGTTTTGCCGCAACAGACGGCCTTCGCTCTTGCCGACTTCGTGCGTGAGGGAGCGGCCGGGGCGGCCAGCGAGGATGAGCAATTCCGTTTGGTCAGCGGCTTCGGCGATATTTTCGTGACTTTGGGAATTGTCCTGTTCCTGGGCGCCTTGAGTTACATCCTGGCGGACTGGACCGCGCTTGTAGTGGCGCCGGTAGCCTGGGGCCTTGCCGAACTCTTTACGCGCCAACGCCGCATGGCTCTGCCGTCCATCGTCTTGCTTGTGGCGTTTGTCGCAGCACTTTACTTCGGAACACTCGGTGCCCTTGACCAAGGCGTCTCCTTGCTCGGCTCAAGTCCTTGGGTTCCAGCTTTTGCAGCCGTGGTGGCCCTTGCAGGTACAGGATTGCATTGGTGGCGCTTCCGCGTCCCCATCACTATCGCTGCGGGCTTTGCCGCTTTTGCGGCATTGGTGGCCTCACTCCTCTTTGGCCGGTTTCCGGGACTCGCCCCGGCTTTTGTCTTTCTGCCCTTGGGCCTCGTTGCCTTTGTTCTTGCCATGCGCTTCGATATGCAGGACCCCTTGCGCCAATCGCGCAAAGCCGACATGGCTTTCTGGCTTCACGTTCTTGCCGCGCCGATGATTGTGCATTCCATCATGCCCAATACCGCCAGCATGACAACCACAGGTGCCGTGGCCATCCTCTCCATGTTCCTGATCCTTGCCATCGTGGCGCTGATCGTGGATCGCCGGGCGCTTCTGGTTTCGTCCCTCGCCTATGTGGGTTACAGTCTCGGTGCCTTGCTGCCACGGAGCGGCCTTACACTTTTGGAAGGCGGCAATCTCGCAGTGACGCTTTGTGTTCTGGGCGCAGTCGTGCTCTTGCTATCGCTTGTTTGGCGGCCGCTGCGCGCGCAGCTTTTGTCACTGCTGCCCGCAGGGCTGACAAATCGCTTGCCGCCACCCGCCACAGCGCGGGGCACAAGGGCCGCGGCGTGACGGTGACTTTTGTGCCTGTCACGAAAGAACACCTTCCCCTACTGCGGCGCTGGATGAACCAGGCTCATTGGCAGGAGTGGTGGGGCAAACCCGAAACAGAACTTGGTTACATCGTTGACATGATCGAGGGACGTGACAGCACCGAGCCATATCTGTTTCATGTTGATGAAAGACCCGTTGGCTACATTCAGGTCTGGTACGTCAAGCCGCATCAGGTTCAAGAATGGACAAAGGACAATCCCTGGCTGCTGGAGCTTCCACCCGAAACAGTGGGCGTCGACTTGTCCATCGGCGAAGCGGATGATCTCGCCAAAGGCTATGGCACCGCCGCGCTATCGCAATTCGTGGGCGAATTGCGGAAACGCGGTCACAAGGAAATCATCATCGATCCGGATCCCGCCAATACCCGCGCCGTGCGCGCCTATTTAAAGGCGGGTTTCAGGCCCATAGCTCACCTCGAAGGCCGGTTTAACGGCATCCTTCTCATGCGACACGAAACACAACAATGACCAACTTCTCCCCCCGTGAAATAGTCTCCGAACTCGACCGCTACATCATCGGCCAGCATGATGCGAAGCGCGC
>JBIOWL010000165.1:0-3244 GCA_044868645.1 Aestuariivirga sp. | reverse complement strand
AGGGCGAGCACGCCCAATGCGGCAAAAGCAATGAGGAGTTCGGTGGTCACGAGCGATGACAGGGACAAATCGAATGGGCAAGCGCTCCCGCCCCTTTCAGCGATGCAGGCGGCGTGAGCCTTCATCTGCGCATCGAGCACGCTGTCCAAGCCTTCACCCACATAGGCAAAAGCAAAGGTGGCGGGAATGATGCCGATGACGGTTGCTGCCACGAAAGTCCGCAGTCTCATGCCCGAAACAGCAGCGGCAATGTTCACCAGCCAGAAGGGAAAAGCAGGAACCAGCCTCAGGAAGAGGAGATAGTTGAAGGCATCCCGGGCAAAGCCATCGCGAATGGCCGCAAGCTTCGGGTTGGTCTTGCTGACCAGGCTCGAACCCAAAGCCGTCCGCACCACGAGAAAAAACAATGTGGCACCAAGTGTAGCGCTGAAGATAACGGCAATGCCCGTCACGAACCATCCAAAGAGCAGTCCGCCCGCCACTGTAAGGACGCTAGCTCCAGGAACCGACAAGGCAACAGCGGCCACATAGACGCCCATGAAGAGAAGCAGGGCAAGCAGCCAATACTGCTGGGTGAATGTTTCCAGGGCGGCGCGATGTTCTGCAATCGCCTCAAGTGTAAAGTATTTGTGCAGGCCAAGGAGATAACCAACGGCCATCAACAGCAACAGGATTGCCGGCGCAGCAAAGCGCCGCCAAGCGGGTTGCGCTGGCAAAGGCGCAACCGGGTCCATGCTTGCCTCTTTTGGCATACCCGTCACTTACGCTCTTGCAGAAGGCGCGCCAACGGGGCCTCACCTGCTCGTGAGAAAGCTTGCCCTGCCTGTGTCTATACGTGTGAGATCGCTGGTTGCGGTTTGACTTTTCCAGGGCTTTTGGCCATAAGCCGCCGCAACCCAATCACATTGTCTGCTGTTAACCCAAGTCACTTCATCGAAACGCTTTAGTTTCAGTAACTTGGCACGGCAACCGAAAACGGAGTTCTTGTCGTGAAGCGCACCTTTCAGCCCTCCAAGCTTGTCCGCAAGCGCCGCCATGGTTTTCGCGCCCGCATGGCCACCGTCGGCGGCCGCAGGGTGCTTGCCCGTCGCCGTGCCCGCGGTCGCAAGCGCCTGTCTGCCTGATCCATCAACCCTGCATATGGAACGGCTGCTGCGCCGCCGTGACTTCCTCGCGGCGGCAAAAGCGCCTTCCTGCAGCACGCCTTCATTCGTGATGCGCGCCAAGGATCGCAAGGACGGCAAAGGCCCTCGCGTCGGCTTCACCTGTACAAAGAAAATCGGCAATGCGGTCACCCGCAACCGCATCCGCAGGCGCCTCAAGGAAGCGGTGCGGCTCAGCATGGCAGAATATGCCGCACAGTCCCATGACTATGTGCTGATTGGCCGCCCGGCAGCCCTCACACGGGACTTTGAAGCCATCCGCAAAGACATTATATCGGCGCTTCACAAACTCCACGGCACACCCAACAGGACAGAGCAGACGTGATGAACCAGAAACCCGCCATGCCGGACCAGAAGAACTTCCTTCTGGCCATCGTGCTTTCCATGGCCATCATCTTCGCTTGGCAATATTTCTATGCCGTGCCTCAGTCTCAGCAAACGCAGGCCGTCCAGCAGCAACAACAGAGCCAGCAAGCCCAGGTGCCGGGCACGCAGGCGGTAGCTGGTGTCACAGACCGCCAGGTCGCGATTACCGCAACGGCGCGCGTTCCCATCGAGACTCCAGAACTTGAAGGCTCGATCAATCTTGTGGGCGCGCAACTTGATGATCTCAAGCTCAAGAACTACAGGGTGACGGCTTCGCCTTCGAGCCCGATCATCACCTTCCTGTCGCCCGCAGGAACAGCAAATGCATATTTTGCCGAACAGGGCATTGTCGGGGCAGCGGGGCAAACCGCCAAGCTGCCGGATTCCAGGACAGTGTGGAGCGCAGTGGCAGGAGCGAAGCTCACGAAGGAAACGCCGCTCATTCTCACCTGGGACAATGGCGAAGGGCTGACCTTCCGGCGCGAGATTTCGATCAGCGACGATTATGTTTTCACTGTCAAGCAGATCATTGACAACAAAACGCAAGCGGCCGTGGCTGTGCTGCCCTATGCCCGCATCCAACGCCAGGACACGCCGCGCGTTGATGGCTACTACACGTTCTTCGAAGGGCTGCTCGGCGTGCAAGGCGGAAAACTGCAGGAAATCAACTACAGCGATGTTGCCGAAGCGGACGGTAAGGTCGCTGTCGAATCCAGAGGTGGGTGGCTCGGCTTCACCGATAAATATTGGGGCACGGCTCTTGTACCCGACCAGAACCGTGATCTCGCATCGACCTATCAACACTTCAAAGTCGGCGAGCGGGACGCCTATCAAACCGACTATCTGGCAAAGGAGCCGCTTGTAGTCGCCCCTGGCTCATCTGGCGTCCTCGAAGATCACCTGTTCGCGGGCGCCAAGATTGTCGGCACCATCGACAAGGTTGGCGAGAAGTTTGCAATCGACAAGTTCGACCTGATGATCGACTGGGGCTGGTTCAAGTTCCTGACTCAGCCGATGTTCTATCTCATCGAATGGTGCAAGGGCATCATGGGTAATTTCGGCCTGGCCATCCTGCTGGTCACGGTGCTGGTGAAGCTTGCCGTCTTTCCGCTTGCCAACAAATCCTATGCCTCCATGAGCAAGATGAAGAAACTGCAGCCGGAGATGGAAAAGATCAAGGCGGAAGCGGGTGACGACCGCATGAAGATGCAGCAGGCCATGATGGAACTGTACAAGAAGGAAAAGGTCTCGCCCATGTCGGGCTGCCTTCCGATTTTCGTGCAGATCCCCATCTTCTTCGCGCTCTACAAGGTGATCCTGACGACGATCGAACTGCGCCATGCGCCATTCTACGGCTGGATCCACGATCTTTCGGCACCGGACCCTACCAGCCTGTTCAACCTCTTCGGGCTCATTCCCTGGCATCCGCCAGCGCTGCTCATGCTCGGCATTTGGCCCATATTGATGGGCATCACCATGTGGATCCAGATGCGCCTCAACCCGGCACCGGCTGATCCTATCCAGGCGTCGATGTTCAACTGGATGCCATTGATCTTCACATTCATGCTGGCTTCCATGCCGGCGGGGCTTGTCATCTACTGGACCTGGAGCAACCTTCTCTCCATTATCCAGCAGAGCTACATCATGAAGAAGAACGGCGTTGACGTGGATCTTCTCGGCAACATCCGCGACAGCCTGCCCTTCCTCAAGAAGAA
>JBIOWL010000164.1:0-3236 GCA_044868645.1 Aestuariivirga sp. | reverse complement strand
TTGGTCGGTTTCCTGTCTGCCGTCGACTCCGGGAAGGGCGCTGGTTCGCGTCAATGCGAGCTGGATGGAGCTCTTCTCGCTCTATGCGGACGGCGATGGCATCCGCGCGCTATTCCTGGTGCATCTTTCCGATTTCACCACCGACCATTCACTCGATCAGGGTCAAGTGGACGATGCTTTCCTTGATCGCTGTGTCAAGACTCCAGAAGACGTCGACTATTTCTTCCCACGTGGCGAGGACATTTTCGGCATCAAGGTTCGCGGCTTCTCTTCAATCGGCAAATTCCTTGCATCGCGCCGGGCATTGCGGGCCATCCGGGCGTTCAACCTGACGCATATGAACCGGGGCCGGAACGCCTATCAGGCGAGCCACTGCTACAGCCTGGCGGATCACATGCTGGGCGACGGGGACACTAAAAATGGCTAAAACATCAGAGCCGGCGGCGGCGCCATGTATCTCGGTTCCTTGATCTACCGCGTCCACGGCCTGCCGTGCTCACAAAACTCAATTGTTTCCTCTCCCTTCATTGCCGGTGCCATTTCCGCCCCCGTTTCCATTGCCATTCCCACAGTTTCCGCCGCATCTATTTTGCGGCTGAGCCGGAGACGGAGCAGGTGGCGCTGGTGATGGTGGCGTTGGCGCCACCCCAGCCGGCGGTGGAGCAACCGGCTTTCCGCTGAAGTTCGCCGGCGACAGGCAATTGCTTCCGCCAACTCTAAGCCGCGCCGACAGCGCGCGTGGATTGGCCATAAAGGGAAAGACGTTCGCCGCGGCACTGACTGATTTGAAGCCCGCCGATACTGGTTTCGCCTCGGTGATCTTACCGTTTATTTCAACGAAGTCACAAGCGCGGCGCAATTCCTGGCAGCCGCCACCGCCGCATATTTTGGCCCGGCCACTGAGCAAGGCCACATAGGTCTTGCTGCCACGGACTGTGAAATCAAGCACCGTGCCTCTAATGCCCATGGTACTGATGGGCGTGGACAATGCATAGGATGAGGATCCGCTTGAACCGCTGATCCACCGAAACGCACCGCGCGATGCAGCGATGCCGAGCTTGGAGAACTTGTTCGGCGCACGCATCAGCGACTTGGTGACGGTAAGACTTGATGAGGGGCCAAGAGCCAGCTTCGTGCCGTCTATGAAGACTACCTCGCCGCGGCCGGATCCACTGGTCGAAAGCCGGTCATACTCCACAATCACTGAACCTTTCTTGAGGCTTCGGCCGCTTGCCTGAAAACTCGGCGTGGCATTGACAACCTTCGCAATTGTTTCGGCAGCCTCAGCGGGCTGCATTGCGGCAGCCACAATACTCAAGACAAAAAACGCAACAAGGCAAAAGCCACGCATACAACGTCCTAACCGCCGTTTCGCCTTTCAGCATGAAATCCTATGGGTTTGCCTTTTTTGTGTCCACAGACTTCCCATCATGACTTGAATTCCGGCATTGCAGATAACCGCAAAGTCCTTCGGGCGATCATTTTGTTTGGCAGAGTTTATGCGAGCGCGAACTCTCCTTGTTCGCCATTCCGGCTCGCGGGCCGCAACCGCAATCCTGCCGGATTGCAGCGATCCTTGGCCGGAATGACGGGACTTGCATCGTGCTTGCCGCTCTGTTGGCAGGCCTCAGTTGTTTTCTGGCCCTAGCTACGGGCCCTCAAGTGCGTAGCGGTTGAGGGCGAAAATTTGCGCCAGCCTATTGAATCTGGCGCATCTTTCACTTCGCAGGTGAATCCACCTGCTCGTCCGATGCGCTAGTCTTCGATGACAGAGCCACTTCCGCCGCAATTTACATCGCAGTCCCCGGCGGGCGGCGGTGGAGGCGGCGGAGTCACTTTGACAGGCGGTGTGGGGGTATCCCTTTTGATGACTCTCGTTGGTGAAAGGCAATTGCCTCCGCCAACCCTGAAGCGCCCCGACAGTGCGCGCGGATTGGCCATGAAGGGAAACACGCTTGCTGCTGCCTTGCGTGACTTGAAACCTGCCGAGATCTGTTGCGCCTTTGTGATTTTCCCGCTCACCTCGACAAAGTCACAACTCTGACGCAGTTCCTGGCATCCGCCGCCGCCGCATATTCTGGCCCGGCCGCTGAGCAAGGCTATATATGTCCTGCCGCCGCGGATCGTTATATCGAGCGCTGTGCCCCGGATGCCCAATGTGCTGACGGGGGTGGACAGTGCGTAGGAAGACGATCCGCTCGAACCGCTGATCCACCTGTATGCCCCGCGCGATGCGGTAATACCGAGTTTAGAGAACTTGTTCCGCCCGCGCATCAGCGACTTGGTGATCGTAAGGCTTGAAGACGGGCCCATCGCCAGCTTGGTGCCGTCAATGAACAACACCTCGCCACGACCCGACCCGGTGGTCGAAAGCCGGGCATGCTCCACAATCACCGAACCTGTCCGAAGGTTTTGGCCGCTCGCCCTAAAGCTGGGCGTGGCGCTGACAACGTTCGCAATGACTTCAGCAGCCTTCGCCGGCTGCGTTGTGACAGCCATCGCGTTCAAAACCAAAACCGCAACAAGATACAAACCACGCATGCGCAACGTCCCAACCGCCTTTTCGCCCCCCGAGATCATTCCTAAGGCCGGAGATACCCGGTGTCCAGAGGAGAAGGGTGGCTCCGTATATCACCCCTCTCCTCTGGAGAGGGTGCCCCGCAGGGGCGGGTGAGGTAAAGCGACGGAAATCGCTTTGCTGGGCCGTCTTGGGTTCATGCCAAAGCCCACCTACCGCACCTATGTCTTCGCAAAGCAGATGCGCCAAGTTCCAACCGGTGCCGAGCGGAAGCTATGGGGCTGCCTGCGAAACAGCTCGCTTGCAGGCTTCAAGTTCTATCGCCAGGTGCCGATCGGACCCTATGTCGTGGATTTCCTCTGCCATCGCAGAGGCCTCGTCATCGAAGTTGACGGAGCGACCCACAGTTCCGACAACGAGCGGCACCATGACGCACAGCGCACAAGGTATCTCAATAGTTTTGGCCTGCATCTGCATCGCGTGGACAATACGGAGGTCTATCGCAACACCTGTGCAGTTCTCGATGGAATATATGCTGTCCTGATGGAACGCGGAGATTTTCCCGCTTCCTTGCAGCGCTGGCGCGCCAAATAACCTCATCCGGCATTCGCTACGCGAATGCCACCTTCTCCAAAGGAGAAGGGTGGATTGCAGTAACCACCCCTCTCCCTGGAGAGGGTGCCGCCAGGCGGGGGATGGTTTCGGCCCCATCCCAAGG
>JBIOWL010000163.1:0-6368 GCA_044868645.1 Aestuariivirga sp. | reverse complement strand
GAGAAACGTGTGGGTCTTTGTAGGTTCTTTGCAAACCAAGCAACGAGAGATTCAAGCCGCTGGTGGTCGCCCTCGCTAAGGTCTGGCCGCTCACGAAGGTCGTCAAGCATCGTGAAGAGCCCACCTGGTTCGCCAGAGTCAATGTGGGGCATGAGCGTCTCAAAGCGTATGAGTTTGCCGGACGCCATGTCTCACAACTATATCTTCATCGACTCCGGGCCGCGGCTGATAGCAGCGACGCCAGTGCGTGAGACTTCGACTAAGCCCAGCGGCACCATGAGCGAGATGAACTGGTCCACCTTGTCGGGCTTGCCGGTGAGCTCGAAGACGAAAGAGTCGGTCGAGGCATCGACGACGCGGGCGCGGAAGGCATCGGCGAGGCGCAAGGCCTCGACGCGCTTGTCTCCCTTGCCCGCCACCTTCACCATGGCAAGCTCGCGCGCCAGATAATTTCCGGCAACCGTAAGGTCGGCGACGGAATGGACCGGCACCATGCGCTCCAGCTGGTTCTTGATCTGAGCGATGACGGCGGCAGTTCCCGTAGTCACGATGGTGAAGCGTGAGACGTGCTTTTCGTGCTCCGTCTCCGAGACGGTGAGCGAGTCGATATTATAGCCGCGCCCGGCAAAGAGGCCGATGATGCGGGCAAGGACGCCGGGCTGGTTATCTGCCACGACGGCGAGAGTGTGAGTCTGCTGTTCTTCCTTCTTGTCTTCAAGGAAGTAGGCGGAGCCAGTGCCGGTGAGATGGGGTTTGTTCATGGGTTCCTCCTCACACCAGCTGCTTGCCTTTAGCGTCGATGACGCTGCCCACGTCCTCATCCTTCACGTCAACGCCCAGCAGCATCTCATTGTGGGCCTTGCCAGAAGGGATCATGGGGAAGCAGTTGGCGAGATTGGCGACACGGCAGTCGAACAACACGGGCGCCTTCACAGTGATCATTTCCTTGATGGCGTCATCAAGATCGGCGGGCTTGTCGCAGCGAATTCCAACCCCACCATAGGCTTCCGCCAGTTTCACGAAATCGGGAAGCGAATCCATGTAGCTTTCGGAGAGGCGGTTGCCGTGAAGCAATTGCTGCCATTGGCGCACCATGCCCATGTACTGGTTGTTCAAGATGAAGATCTTGACCGGCAAACGGTGTTGCACCGCCGTCGACATCTCCTGCATGTTCATCAGCACCGAAGCATCGCCAGCGATGCAGACGACGAGCGACTTCGGGTGTGCCGCCTGTACACCGATGGAGGATGGCAAGCCATAGCCCATGGTGCCGAGGCCGCCGGAAGTCATCCAGCGGTTGGGTTCCTCGAAGTGATAGAATTGCGCCGCCCACATCTGGTGCTGACCCACTTCGGTGGTGATGTAGGTGTCCTTGTCCCTGGTCAGTGCATAGAGCCGCTCTACGGCATATTGCGGCATGATCACGTCTTTGTTCGGCTTGTATTTCAGGCAATCGATTGCCTTCCATTTCGTGATCTGGGTCTTCCAGTCGGCGAGCGCGTGTTTGTCGAGCTGCAATGAGCGCGACTTCCACAAGGCGATCATCTGTTCCAGCGCATGGGCCACGTCACCGATCACCGGAATATCGACGCGCACCGTCTTGTTGATCGAAGACGGGTCAATGTCGATATGGATCTTGCGTGAACCCGGCGAGAAGGCATCGAGCCTGCCAGTAATCCGGTCATCAAAACGGGCGCCGACATTGATCATCACATCGCAATCATGCATCGCCATGTTGGCCTCGTAAGTGCCGTGCATGCCGAGCATGCCGAGCCATTCCTTACCGGAGGCCGGATAGGCGCCGAGGCCCATCAGCGTCGAGGTGATGGGAATGCCGGTGAGCGATACAAACTCACGAAGCAGCTTTGATGCCGAAGGTCCGGAGTTGATGACGCCGCCACCCGTATAAAGGAGCGGACGCTTTGCCGTGGCAATGAGATCAACGGCAGCGCGGATGGCGGACTGGTCCGGCTTCACCTTGGGCTGGTAGGTCTTGGTGATGATGCCGTGTGGGCCCACATATCTGCCCTTGGCGAATTGCACATCCTTAGGAATATCGACCACCACCGGGCCGGGGCGGCCATGACTTGCCACATAGAAGGCCTCATGGATGGTGCGCGCCAGTTCATTCACGTCCTTCACCAGCCAGTTGTGCTTGGTGCAGGGGCGGGTGATGCCAACGGTGTCGCATTCCTGGAAGGCGTCATTGCCGATGAGATGGGTGGGCACCTGGCCCGTGAGCACGACGATGGGGATTGAATCCATCAGCGCGTCGGTAAGGCCAGTCACGCAATTGGTGGCGCCGGGACCTGAAGTGGCGAGCGCCACGCCGACCTTGCCCGTCGAGCGGGCATAGCCTTCGGCCATGTGGGTGGCCCCCTGCTCATGGCGCACCAGGATGTGCTTTACCTTTTCCTGTTGGAAGAATTCGTCATAGATCGGCAGCACGGCACCTCCGGGATAGCCAAAAACATGCTCGATCTTCTGGTCAGCCAGGGCGCGCAGCACGATCTCCGCGCCCGTCATCAACTCTCCGTCTTTCGTGCCCGTCATTTTTTCAGTCCTCACTCAATTTTGTCTCTACAGAAAATCCGCCAATAAAAAAGGCCCCGAAAGGAGCCTTCTGTTTACCGCGCAGCACCGAGTATCCGGCAGGGTCAACCCTGCCCGGCGCCACGCGGTCCTACGAGTACGATATTCGTCATGGCGAGACTTCTATGGTGCGCTGCGGAAAAGGTCAAGCCCTCAGCAGCCGGAACCTGGTTGCCCCAGTTCAATGTGCTGCCAAGCCCACCATGGAGAAGGAGCACCGGATCGCCCCCTGCAGCGTTGTAAATTTCATAGTACATTTGAATGTCGTTGACGGGAGCCAGCCCGCTTTCATCCGCTTTCGGCAATGCGGCGGGCGTGGGCACCGTTTTCCACTGATCTTCGGCACGCGCAGTGCCTGCGACGGCGTATAATGGCAATAAGATGAGAAGACGGCGGGACAGGCTCAACATGGGCAAGCTCCTTGTCATAAAAAGTGGAAGCGCCGGGAAACCTTATGAAAGGGAGCCTACGTCTTTTCCATGATCCTGAAAAGCGTGGCGCAGTTGAAAAAGGTCAAGGCGCGCGCGGCCGTCAACCGTCACTTCCATCATGCGCCGTCCAAAGCCCTAGTTTTGGCCGCCACCAGGTGAGCTGGCGCTTGATGTAGCGGCGGGTGGCGGTCTTGGCATCGGCAATGGCCTGCCCCAAGGGCATGTGACCGTTCAAAAAGGCCCGCAGTTCCGGAACACCAATGGCCTTGAGCAATGGCGAAGTTGGCGGCAGAGGCGGAAGCTTGCGCACCTCCTCTAAGGCGCCGGCATTCATCATTTCATCGAAACGGCGCTCGGCCCGTTGATAAAGCTGGTTCCGGTCGACAACAAGAAAGAGGCGCTCAACCGCGACGCCGGAAAGTATGGAAGCGGATTGGCCTTCCTTCTGCCACTCGGACAGCGAACGGCCAGTGGCATCGATGACTTCGAGGGCGCGGGCAAGGCGCTGGCGGTCTCCCGGCTTGAGGCGGACCGCCATTTCAGTATCGCGCCGCGACAACTCCTCATGAAGGTCAAGTTCCGCATTGCGCCAGCGTTCCCGGATCTTTTCAGGGATAGGAGGAAGCTCAGCCAGTCCTTCTTCGAGGGCGCGGAAATAAAGGCCCGTGCCGCCGCAGAAAATAGGCAACAGGCCCTGCCGCCAGCAGGCTTCCATCTCGCGGAGGGCGTCCGCCCGCCAGCGCGCCACGGAATAGGTTTCCCTGCCGCTCACATGGCCGAAGAGCCTATGGGGCACCAATACCTCCTCTTCCATGGTGGGCCTTGCGGTAAGGATGCGCAGCTCGCGATAGACCTGCATCGAATCCGCATTGATGATGACGCCGTTCCGCTCACGGGCGAGCTTGAGCGCCAGGGCGGACTTGCCGCTGGCGGTGGGGCCTGCAATAAGCAGCGCGGATTTTTGAGATTGAGCGGGCATCAATGGATTCCGTCTTTATTATTATGGCAGCGCCGGGGTCGGGCGCAATCGGAACCCGCGTGGTGGACACGATCCGCGACCTGGGCGGCGGCGCGCCGCATTGGCTGTCGCATGGCGATGCGCTGGAGGTCGAAGCCTTTCCGCGCGTGCCGGAATTGCTCGTCGAGTTGAAACGGCTGCCCATCGATGCGGCAACAGTCTCCATCCACAACAGGCGCAAGCGGCTTCTGGTGGCAGATATGGATTCGACCATGATCCATCAGGAGTGCATCGATGAGTTGGGTGCCGTTGCGGGCCTGGGCGAGCGTATTGCGGCGATCACGGCCAAGGCCATGCGCGGTGAACTCGATTTCGAAGGCGCGCTCAAGGAAAGGGTGGCCCTTCTCAAAGGACTCGATGCCGGGGTGATCCAGAAGGTCATCAGCGAGCGCATTACGCTGATGCCTGGCGGCAAGACGCTGATCGCCACCATGAAGGCCCACGGGGCATATACGGCTCTTGTCTCCGGCGGTTTCACCGCTTTCACATCGCATGTGGCGGCGGTGCTTGGCCTTGACGAACATCGCGCCAACACGCTGCTCATCGAGAACAACACACTTACGGGCAAGGTCGCTGAACCCATTCTGGGGCAACAGGCGAAGTTGGATGGATTGCGCGATATTGCGAAAATGCGCGGTCTTGAAACTGCAGATGCGATTGCCGTCGGCGATGGTGCTAATGATCTTGCCATGCTTTCGGAAGCGGGGCTCGGTGTTGCGCTTCATGCAAAGCCGCATGTCCAGGAAAGCTCCCTCATCCGGATCAATCATGGCGACCTGACCTCCCTTCTCTATTTACAAGGCTATCGCCGTGATCAATTCCTCGCAGCGTAGATTCCCGACTTCGTAATTTTTATGGCATGAAAGCGGCGGCGCAGCGTTCTCCGCTCTCCGATTGTGATGCAATCGTGGCGTAGCGCTCCGGCATCACGCCCAGGTGATCTATCACTGCGGACGCCGGCCGGCGACAAGGCCCGGCACGCCGGGCTTGCCAAGACCTACGAGTTGCGCAAACGTCCTCGCTACCCAGGGAGGACATCATGGCGAGAAAAGCGAAGAAGTCCACGGCCAAAGCAAAGAAGGTTGCAAAAGCGAAACCCAAGGCAAGAAAACCAGTGGCGGCAAAGCACGCCGCGCCGAAGAAGTCTCCCACCAAGGTTACAGTGGCGCGTGCGGCCGCGGGCACGCGCAAGTTCACCATGGGTGAAGAGCGCATTCCAAAGGCCTGGTACAACATCATGGCGGATTTGCCTGTGCCGCCACCGCCGCCGCTTCATCCCGGCACGTTGCAACCCGTTGGCCCCGATGATCTTGCGCCGCTTTTTCCGATGGCACTGATCATGCAGGAGGTGGCGCGGGACAGATACATCGACATTCCGAAACCCGTTACCGATATCTATCGCATGTGGCGGCCGACGCCGCTCTATCGTGCCACGGCGCTCGAAAAGGCGCTCGGCACTACGGCCAAGATTTTCTACAAGTATGAAGGTGTATCGCCGGCGGGCAGCCACAAGCCCAACACGGCGGTGCCGCAGGCCTTCTACAACAAAGAGGAAGGCATCACGAAATTGGTGACGGAAACTGGCGCGGGCCAGTGGGGCTCGGCGCTGGCTATGGCCGGTACATTCTTCGGCCTTCATGTGAAGGTGTTCCAGGTGGCCGTTTCCTTCCGGCAGAAGCCCTATCGCAAGGCGCTGATGGAAGTTTATGGCGCCGAGTGCGTGTCAAGCCCTTCCGAGGAAACCAGTGCGGGCCGCGCCATCCTGGCGAAGGACCCCGACTCAAATGGCTCGCTGGGTATTGCGATTTCGGAAGCGGTGGAAGTGGCAGCCACCAACGCGGACACGAAGTATTCTTTGGGTTCCGTTCTCAACCATGTGCTGATGCACCAGACGGTGATCGGCCAGGAAGCCATCGAGCAGATGGCGATGGCGGGCGCCTATCCTGACATCATCGTGGGCTGCACCGGTGGCGGATCCAATTTCGCGGGCCTTACCTTCCCCTTCATCGGCGCGCAGTTGCGCGGTGGCAAAAAGGTGCGGGTGATCGCGGCAGAACCTGCGGCCTGCCCATCGTTGACACGTGGGAAATACGCCTATGACTTCGGCGATACGTCGCATATGACGCCACTTGTCAAGATGCATACGCTGGGCTCCACCTTCATGCCGCCGGGCTTCCATGCAGGCGGGCTTCGCTATCATGGCATGGCGCCGCTTGTTTCACATTTGAAGGAGTTGAAACTGATTGAGGCTGAAGCCTACAAGCAGAATGAATGCTTCGAGGCGGGCGTGCTCTTTGCCAAGACAGAAGGCATCGTGCCGGCACCGG
>JBIOWL010000162.1:0-5226 GCA_044868645.1 Aestuariivirga sp. | reverse complement strand
GACCGCCTTAGGGCAAACCGCAGCCTTCCCGAACAAGCCAATTTCCGGGAATGGAAATCCAAGCAGCTCTCCTCCTACACGACAATTGAAACGCGCGAGGCCCATTGGTACTTGCCCGATGGCCGCTCGCTGCGCGTGGTCTGCGAGCAGCATCCCTTCGGGGGCGTGACCTATCTCTATGAAAACCTCACCAAGGAATATCAGCTCGAGAGCCGCTACAACGAACTGTTCGATACGCAGCGTGAAACGCTCGACAATCTCGCCGAAGCCGTGGCGCTGTTCGGCTCCGACGGCAGGCTCAAACTCTACAATCCGGCCTTCCAGAAATTGTGGATTGGAGCGCCGCTGACCGAGGGCCGGGACCTCCACGTCGACCGGCTCTCGGGCGAGAAGCGCTTCAGCGAGGAGGCGCGCGCCGTCTGGCAGGACATCCGCTATGGACTCACTGGGCTTGAGGGCAGCCGCAAGCGCATTGACGGCCAGCTCATGCATGACGGTAAGGACCTGAAATTCCGTGCCGTGCCGCTGCCCGACGGCAACACGCTCATCACCTTCAGCGATGTCTCGGATGCGGTGAGGGCAGAGCGGGCGCTGGTCGAACGGGCGGAGGCGCTGGAAGCGGCCGACAAGCTCAAGGGCGCGTTCCTCGCCCATGTCTCCCATGAAGTGAGAACGCCGCTCACCAGCATTGCCGGTTTTGCCGAGGCGCTGGACCTTGGCATCTTCGGGGCGATGGCCGAGAAGCAGCGCGACTATGTGCTTAATATCAGGCGCTCGGCCGATGATCTCTCCGGGATCATCGATGCCATTATCGATCTTTCGGCCATCGATGCCGGGGCCATGGAGCTCAAGCTTTCCGAAGTTGACGTGGGCGAGGTGCTGGAGGCGGCGGCAGACAAGATCCTTCCCGCCCTGGAGCGCCGCGACCTGACGATCAAGATAGATGTGGCCTCGGATGTCACCAGCATCGTGGCCGACCGCAACCGGCTCCTGCAGATTCTCAACCACCTGCTCTCGAACGCCATCGGCTTTTCCACCAGCAAGAAACCCATCCACATGGGGGCGCGGAAGAAGGGCTCAATCGTGCAAATCTGGGTGGCCGACGAGGGGCGCGGCATCGAGCCCGAATTCCAGCACAAGGCCTTCGAGCGCTTCCAGTCGAAGCCGGTTCCGGCGGGCCACCGGGGCCCTGGCTTGGGCCTTGCAATCGTCAAGAGTTTCACCGAGCTTCACGGCGGCAAGGTGAGCCTTGCAAGCCAAGTCAACAAGGGCACGACCGTGGTGTGCAGTTTCCCGATTTCAGGTCCCAATTCCGTTCCAGGGGGGCAGGACATGGCGCGCCGCGAGTCTCTCAGCGCCGCATGAGCCAAGTCTTTTCTGTACCGGTGTTGCTGGAAGCCGAAGAGGCAACGGCGGCGCTTGCCGGGACGCTCGCTCTGTGGGCAAGGCCCGGATTTGTCATCGCTCTCGAAGGAGAGTTGGGCGCCGGGAAGTCGGTGCTGGCGCGGGCCTTCATCCGGGCGCTGTTCAAGCCCGGCAGTGAAAGCGATGTGCCCAGTCCCAGTTTCTCGCTGGTACAGACCTACCAAGAAACACGGGTTCCGGTGTTCCATGCCGATCTCTTCCGGCTCTCTTCGGCAGGCGAGATCGCAGAGTTGGGCCTTGGCGAGATGCTGCAACATCATTGCGGCATTGTGGAATGGGCGGACAAGCTGCCGGCACCTTTAAGCAAGGATACGCTCACCATCCGGCTCTCGGGGTCGGGGCAGAAACGTCAAGCGGATTTAGCCGTCAATGGTGGCTGGGTTCCCGTGATCCGCCGCAATGCATTTCTTGAAGAGTTCATCGGCATCAAACCTTTCTCACTGGAAAGCCGGCGCTTCTTCGAGGGTGATGCCTCGGCGCGGCGCTATGAGAAAGTCACCGTCAAGGGCGACGAGCTTCTTCTCATGGATATGCCGCAGCGGCCCGATGGCCCGAAGGTGAAGGACGGTAAGCCCTACAGCGCGATTGCACATCTTGCCGAAGGGATCACACCGGTCATCGCCATCAACCAGCATCTGGAAGGAAAAGGCTACAGCGCGCCGAGGACGATCAGGGCCGATCTCGCGCGCGGTTTCGCACTGATCGAGGATCTGGGCGACAAGGTCTATGGCCGCATGGTGCTGGCGGGCGAAGACATGCGGGAGCCGCTTGAGGCGGCGGCGGCGCTTCTTGCCGATATGGCGGCAAAGGACTGGCCGGAAAGCGTCGAAGCCGCGCCCGGGCACTCGCATCGCCTGATGGCCTATGACCGGGATGCACTTCTCATCGAAGTTGACCTGCTGTCGTCGTGGTATGTTCCCTATGCAAAGGGAAAGCCCGCCGACCAAGACGCTGTCAGCGCATTTGTGAAAAGCTGGGAGAAACTTCTGCCCCATACGCAAGCAGACAAACGGATCTGGACCTTGCGCGACTTTCATTCGCCGAACCTCATCTGGATTGCGGAGCGGGTTGGATTGAAGCGGGTTGGCCTTATCGACACGCAGGATGCGGTGCTGGGCCATCCGGCCTATGATCTCGCATCCCTGGCACAAGATGCCCGCGTCGATATCAGCGAAGAGATACAGGATCACATCGTCGCGCACTACTTGATGCTGCGCGGGAAACAGGGCGGCTTTGACAGAGAAGCCTTCCTTGCCAGCTATGCGGTGCTGGGGGCGCAGCGCGCCACAAAGATTCTTGGCATTTTCGCGCGGCTCTCCAAACGCGATGGCAAGCATCAATATCTCAAGCATATGCCGCGCGTATCTCGTTATCTGAAGCGCAACCTTGCCCATCCGGCGCTTGCGGAATTGAAAGACTGGTACGAGACCCATGTGCCGGAAGCTCTGGGCGCGGCATGACTGACATCGGCAAGACAGCATTTGTGCTGGCGGCGGGGCTTGGCCTGCGCATGCGGCCCTTGACGCTCACGAGGCCAAAACCATTGGTTCCGGTCGGCGGAAAACCGCTCATCGCCTATGCCATGGACAAGCTGCGCAATGCCGGTGTCTCAGAGGCCGTGGTCAATGTGCATCACCTCGCCGATCAACTCGAAGCCTGGTGCAAGACAATCACAAGGCCGCGCATCACAATCTCCGATGAACGCGATGGGTTGCTCGATACGGGCGGCGGCATTGCCAGGGCATTGCCGCTTCTCGGCCCCGATCCCTTCTTCGTCATGAACAGCGACAGTTTCTGGACCGATGGCAAGGTTCCCGCATTGGAACGCCTGAAACAATCGTGGCGCGATGAAGACATGGATTGCCTGCTGCTGTTGTGCGATCCGGCGCGCACCATCGGATATGACGGCCGGGGAGATTTCGTGATTGACAGCGAGGGACGGCTGATGTGGGCGAAGCAATTCCCCGACAGTAAGGCCCTCACCTATATCGGTGGATATGTAGTTCATCCCAGGCTTTTCAACGGAGCACCTTCAGGCGCATTTTCGATGCTCCGGCTATGGGACAAAGCCATGGAAAATGGGCGATTGTTCGGGCTTGCCCATGACGGCCATTGGCTGCACGTTGGCACGGTTGAATCGATTGCGGCGGCGGAGGACTACCTCCGCAAAGTCTGAGGACCCCTCGCCTTGAACCTGTGGAGCATTGCACCGGAGAATGACTTTCTTGCCGTGCTCGCCGCGGCGGTGAAAGACGGTTCATTGCTTGATAGCAAGGTTCAATTCGAGCTTCCGGACTGGACCATCCTGGTGCCGACGCGGCGCGCGGCGCGCGTGCTTTCCGAGATTTTCCTGAGGCAGTCCAGCAGGCGCGCCATTCTCCTGCCGCGCATCAGGCCCATCGGCGATATTGACGAAGACACACTTGCGGACAGTGTCGCCACTGAGGAGCTTCTGCCCGCCATCGGCACCATGGGCCTCACGCATCTCCTGGTCGACCTTGTCTCGGAGTGGGCGGCGCACACTCCGAAGACGGCATTGGCCCAAGATATTGCGCGCTCGCCGCAACAGACTTTGCAACTGGCTTTGAGCCTGCAGGAACTTCTCAACCAGATCGAGACGGAAGAGACCACATTTGCCAATCTGGAACTTGCCTATGATCTCGATCTTGCCGGCCATCGCAGCGCCATCCTTAGCCTTCTTGATGTTATCGCCAAGGATCTGCCGAAACGCCTGAACAAGATGGGGCACACAACGCCATCACTGCGGCGCAACCAGCTTCTGCGGTTTGAGGCGGAGCGCATTGCCGGGGGCGAACATAAGGGGCCTATGGTGGCGGCGGGTTCCACCGGCACCAATCCGGCAGCGCGGGAACTCTTGCGCGCCATCGCACTGAAAGAAAACGGTGCTGTTGTCCTGCCCGGGCTTGATTTGTCTCTTGATGAGGAAACATGGAATTCCGTCACGCCCCAGCACCCCCAACACGCCATGAAGATCATGCTGGGCCAATGGCAGGTCACGCGGAAGACCGTGAAAGCGCTGGGGCGCAGCGATGGACCCCGGCAGCACATCCTCAGTGACATGATGCTGCCGGCCACCGCGACGGACAATTGGCAATCCAATGGCTCGCCGCTGCCCGACTTGGAAAACATCGCACTCGTTGCGGCCCATGACCGGCATGAAGAGGCGCTGGTGATCGCACTCCGGCTCAAGAAATTCCTGGCCATGGAGGAAGGCAGCGCGGCGCTTATCACGCCGGACCGGGATCTCGCCGAGCGCGTGGCGGTGGCGCTTCAGCGCTGGGGCATTACAATCGATGATTCAAGCGGTGAGCCCATTGCGCAGCAACCACTGGGTTCGCTTCTTACACTCATCATCAGGGCGCGGCTTTCCGGTTTTGCCTCATCTGAGTTTCTCGCGCTCATGCACCATCCACTGGCCACATTCGGCGCCGAGGCCGAGCGGGCCAAGGCCTTGAAAGAAATGCTGGATGCCTGCTGCTTCAGGGGCATGCCCGCAAGCCGGGGGCTTTCGAATCTGGGGGGCAGGGTCAGCGCCGCCCGTGAACGTGCGGGAGATTATCACACCCATCCTACACTTAAGCGCGTGAGTGCGGCGGATTGGGATGAACTTGCCGGTTTTGCTGCGCGCATTGCGGCAGCGCTGGCCGCAAGCGATGGCGGGCCCAAGGCGTTCGCCGCCCATATCGAGGATTTGCGGAACATTCTTTCAGTTGTGGCGCCGCAGGCCATGAACGGTGAACTCGATCTCCTGCTTGAAGCGCTCGAAGAGGAGAGTGCCTG
>JBIOWL010000161.1:0-2236 GCA_044868645.1 Aestuariivirga sp. | reverse complement strand
TCGGTGCCGGGCTGCACGCCCTGTTCCAACGGCACGAAGGGGAACATCTTGCGGTAGCGGGCAACGATCTCGCCATCCGGGTTGATAACGGAGGTGGTGTTGTAGATGCCGCCGTCGCGGCGCTCATACATGGAGCCGTTGATGAGCCAGATGCGGTGGTGACGCGCCATGTCCTGGAAGGCGGCTTCCGCTGTGCCTGGCAGCGGCTGGGCATGCTGGAGGAGGGGGCCAAAGACAGCCAGCTCCGAGAACAGCACCATCTGAACCCAGGGATAAAGGTGCATGGTGAGGTCGAGCCTGTGGCGCATGGCATCGATATTCGAGCCATGGGCGAGGTTCATCTGAATGCCGGCAATGGCAAAAGGCCGCATGTTGGTTGCTGCCCGCAAAGATTGCGGGGCCCTGTTGATCGAAACGGCAGTTTAACCTGCCGCCCTTAGCAAAAGCAAACAGCGCCAGATGTTGTTCTAGCGCTGTCTTAACTTATTGATAAGATGAGGCTTTACGCCGCTTCGTCGGCTGCTGCGTCCTCGGCCTTATCGTTGGCGGCACCGCGCTTGGCATTGCGGGCCAGATAGTCCTCGAGTTCCTTGACGCACTGGTCCTCGTCCACCTTTCGCACTGCAGCAAGTTCGCGGGCGAAGCGGGCCAGGGCCTGCTCGAAGAGCTGGCGCTCGGAATAGGACTGCTCGGGCTGGCGCTCGGAGCGGTAAAGGTCGCGGATCACCTCGGCCACGGAGATCATGTCGCCGGAGTTGATCTTGGCGTCATATTCCTGGGCTCGCCTGGACCACATGGTGCGCTTGATGCGGGCACGGCCGCGGATCACTTTCATGGCAGCCTCGATCATGGAGCGGTCGGCAAGCTGGCGCATGCCCTTCTGCTCGGCGCGGTTCGTCGGCACCTTGAGGCGGAGCTTTTCCTTTTCGAAATCAACGATATAGAGCTCAAGCTTGATGCCTGCAATCTCCTGTTCCTCGATGTTGGAGATCTTGCCGACGCCATGGGCCGGATAGACAACAAGCTCGCCCACCTTGAAAGAGGGCTTCTTCGGCGCCGCAGGAACCGCTGTTACGGGTTTGGCTGCAACGGGTGCTGCTGCAGCAGCTACCGGCTTCAGGACAGGCGCAGGCTTGGCATGGGCGACGGGCTTATGTGCAACGGCCGGCTTATGGGCTGGTTTTGCGTGGGCGGCCTTGTGGAGCGGCTTGGCATGGGCCTTGGCAGCCACCTTGTGGGCGGGCTTGGCGTGAGCGTGTGCCTTCGCAGGAGCCTTCTTTACAGGCTTGGCATGGGCCTTGGCGGCGTGGGCCACCTTTTTCTTGGCCACAGGCTTTGCCGCGGGCTTCTTCTTAGCTGGTTTGGATTTTACCATGATCTCTGCCTTACCCTTTATTTTCAATCTCTTAGCCGCAGCACCAAAGGCTCTTCGCAGGCGCAAAAAAACCGAGCCAAAAGCCCGGAGACGCCAAGTGACCCTTTTTCCTACATAAGAGCACCCTAGCACATTTTTAAGGAAAATTAAAGGGCAAGCCGTCCGTACACGGCGCATTGCTGCCCCGTGCGCAGGAATTTGGTTAACAAGTCCCTGTTTTCAATCCCCCTCGCCGGGATTGGGCGAAAAGAGCGCGAGCTTATCCGGCTTGCCGTCAAATTCCTTGGCATCGGGCGGGGCGTCCCGTTTCACCGTGATATTGGGCCATTTCGGCGCATATTCGGTGTTGAGTTCCAGCCATTTTTCAAGGCCGGGCTCGGTGTCGGGCTTAATGGCCTCGGCCGGGCATTCGGGTTCGCAGACACCGCAGTCGATGCATTCGTCCGGATGGATCACCAGCATGTTCTCGCCTTCGTAGAAGCAGTCCACGGGGCAGACTTCCACGCAATCCATATATTTGCATTTGATGCAGTTCTCGGTGACGATATAGGTCATACGCTGGTGCAGTCCATTCTTGTCGGCGGCTTCCTAGCGCGCTTTCCGGCCATGTGGAACCACATGGCCTAAAGAATTCGCGCTAAGCTTATATGTTGGAGCAAATTCTTGTCGCCAAGACGTTCGTCTTGGCGGAATGTGCTCTAGCAGAGGGCTTTTGCCACTGCATCCTGTTTTTCCGCCAGATTGCCATGCATCTCGCTGCTTTCTGCGACAGCCTCATAGAGGCCTGCGACGGTTGCAGGGGGTCCACGCCTTTCTGCTTCGGCAAGGACGCGGACAACCATCACGTGACCGGCAATCGCA
>JBIOWL010000160.1:0-4324 GCA_044868645.1 Aestuariivirga sp. | reverse complement strand
CATCCAGCAGGGCTTTGAGGCGAATCCCTTTGCCCTGCATGCCTGGCATCACCGTCGAAATATCCAGATGCTGTCAACCTTGTCGCCGATCTTCACAGAAGCACTGGCCCCTGCGGAGTTCTGCTGGCGGATCATGAAGGGCAAGCCATCGGCGAGCTTCAGATGCACATGCGTATCCGTGCCGAAATAGACAATGTTTTCGACAATCCCAGCCAAGTCGCTGCCCTTGATCTCGCTGATGCAGGCATTTTCCGGCCGCACCACAACCGTCACTTCGCCCACGCTCAATCCCTCAGGAGGCAGATCGGCGCTGAGCGAGCCGCCCGACGAAAGATCGAGCCTCACCTTTCCACCCTTGGCTCCGGCCGTGCGGGCTTTCAGGAAATTGGTATCACCGATGAAATTGGCAACGAAGCGCTCTGATGGCCGCACATAGATGTCCTGTGGCGAACCCACCTGCAGGATGCGCCCTCTGTTCATCACCGCGACGCGGTCCGACATGGTGAGCGCCTCTTCCTGGTCATGGGTCACGAAAATGAAGGTAATGCCCGTCTCATGCTGCAGCCGCTTGAGCTCGATCTGCATGTCCTTGCGCAGCTTGAAATCGAGCGCCGAGAGCGGTTCGTCAAGCAGCAGCACCTTGGGCCGCGGCGCCAAAGCTCTCGCCAGCGCCACGCGCTGCTGCTGGCCGCCGGAGATCTGGCTGGTACGCCTGTCCTTGAGTTCCGACATGCGGACCAGCATCAGCATTTCTGCAACGCGCGCCGTAATTTCATCCTTGGGCTTTCCCAGCATCTCAAGGCCGAAGGCGATGTTCTGCGCCACCGTCATGTGCGGGAATAGAGCGTAGTTCTGGAACACGGTGTTCACAGGCCGCTTGTAAGGAGGAAGCGCCGCTATGTCCTCGCCGTAGAGACGGATTTCACCCTCGCTTGGGAAATCGAACCCGGCGATGAGCCGGAGGAGCGTGGTCTTGCCGCAACCCGACGGCCCGAGCAGCGTGAAGAACTCATTCTCCCGGATGGCGACCGACACATTGTCGAGCGCTCTCACTTCCTCCTGGCCTGCTCCCCTGAAAACCTTGCTGACGCCCCGCACGTCAATGGCGGCTGTTTCAGACCCCAAGATACCTTGCTCCTGCCAGCGCCCGCTCTGGCTGAGCATCATTGCCCGGCCGATTGGAACGCGCGCCAATTCCCTACCCGCCTTGTCTCAGCGGTTAAGGAAGGAATGCTAGACCGGAAAAGTGAGACTTGCCAATGGGGGCAAAAGTGGCTGCCTATACGGACCAGCCGCCGTCGATATTGATGGCCTGTCCCGTGATGAATGAACTTTCATCACTTGCCAGATAAACCACCAGCGCGGCGATTTCCTCCGCCGTGCCGAGCCGGCCCATGGGTTGGCGGGAAATGAAGGCCGCATGGGCCTTTTCATAGTCTCCCGTGGCCCGCATCCGGTCATGGAGTGAAGGCGTGTCAACCGTTCCCGGGCAGATGGCATTGACCCTGATGCCCTTGGCGATGAAATCCGCCGCCATGGCCTTGGTCATGCCGATGACAGCGGCCTTTGACGTGCCATAGAGAAAGCGGTTCGGAACGCCTTTCACCGAAGAGGCAAGCGAGGCCATGTTGATGATGGAGGCCTTGCCCTTTTCGAGCCAGCCCGGCGTGAAGGCCCGCATCATGCGGTAATGCGCCCTGACATTGAGCTCGAAGGCGAAGTCCCAGTCCTTATCCGTCACCTCCATGATTGTGCCGGAATGCACAAAGCCTGAGCAGTTGAAGAGCACGTCCGGCGCGCCTACAGCAGCTGCAACTTTCTCCACTTCCTCGTTCTTTGTGACATCAAGCCGCATGATGCGGATGGCGGAATGTTCCTTGGCGAGGCTGGCAAGGGCCGCTTCATTGATATCGGTCGCAATGACGGAAGCACCTTCCGCCGCCATGGCAAAAACGCTGGCCCGTCCGATGCCCTGTGCGCCCGATGTTACCAGCGCCGATTTTCCCTGCAACCTTCCCGCCATGAACTTCGATCTCCACAATTAATCCCGCGTCCCTCTAGGCAACCGCGTTGCCCCTGTCCACAACTGATATTTCAGTTGGTCAGGACGTGGCTAAGCGGCCATCGAGTGTCATGAGGGGCCCATACATCTCCGGTCTGCGATCCCGGAACAGACCCCAGGAGCGGCGCAATTCGCCGATTGCCGCAAGATCGAACTTCTGCACCCGGAAGCCCTCTTCCGTGCGGTCCATCTCCTCAACCTTCTCGCCCTGGTGATCGGTAATGAAACTGCGGCCATAGAAAATATCCCACCGTCCATCAGGCGCCGTCTCCTTGCCGATACGGTTGGAAGCAAGAAGCGGCATGATATTCGCCGCCGCATGGCCCCGCATCACATTCTGCCAATGGGTGCTGGAGTCATAGCCGGGATTGGGCGGCTCGGAACCAATGGCTGTGGGATATAACAAAAGTTCAGCTCCCATCAGTGCCATGGCCCTTGCTGACTCGGGGAACCACTGGTCCCAACAGATGCCGAGACCGATACGGCCTACCGCCGTATCCCAGACCTTGAAACCCGTATCGCCGGGCGAGAAATAGAACTTCTCCTGATAGCCGCGCCCGTCCGGAATATGGCTCTTGCGATAGAAACCCAGTTGCCTGCCATCCGCATCGACAATGACCGTGGTGTTGAAATGCACATTGCCGGCGCGTTCGAACACGCTCACCGGCAACACCACGCCCAATTCCTTCGCCAGCGCCGCAAAGCGTGCCACCGTTGGATGCCTGTCCAGCTCATGGGCAAGATTCAGGAACGCGGCGTGCTGCTCAATGCAGAAATAGTCATTGTCGAAAAGCTCCTGCAGCAGAACCAGCTGCGCGCCCGCCTTCGCGGCCTTGCGCACGAGCTCTTCCGCCGCATCGCAATTCTTTTTCCAATCCTGCCGTGATGCCATTTGTGTGATGGCGACAGAAACTTCGGCCATGCCAATCCTCCGAAGCAATCAGCATGGCAAAGCCGCATCCTCAGTTCAACGGCGTATCAGCGCAGGATTGCGTATGAGATCTTGGCAACGCCCGAGCGCGTGAGACCAATGACTTTGGCCGCACCGAGCGACAAGTCGATTACCCGCCCCTTGATAAAGGGGCCACGGTCATTGATGCGAACGACGACTGATTTTCCGGTGCGAAGATTGGTGACTTTCACCTTGGTGCCGAAGGGCAGGGAACGATGCGCGGCGGTGAGTCCGTGAGGATTGAAGCGCTCACCATTGGCCGTGCGGTGGCCGGATTTGTAATAGGACGCCCAGCCGGAATCGAGCGCCGAAGCTGGAGTGACGACAAGAAACAACGCCGCAGTCGCAGCGCAAAGACCTCTGAACATGAACCCTCGCTGGAGGCTCCCGGTGCCGGCACAAAGGCCCAAACTACAGCAGGAGCTGGTTGACGGAATGATGCTCCAGTGCAGCCGACGCTCATTTGAGCGTCGATAAGCTGCCCTGGCACTTTGACCCGGGCGCAACTTCCATTTCGCAAGTGTTTCCACTTGCTCACCTGTTGCGCTGCCCCAAGCCGAGCGCATCAATTGTGCGCCGCAACATAGTTTGAGATATGGCCAGAATATGGCAAGGATATCCGATGCATCTCGTCCATCCAGACGCGCTTCATTTTGAAAATCCAGTTGCGAGCTACTGGGCTGAATCAGCAAACCCGCTGGACCTGCCGCTGGTTCCATTACGCGCTGAAATCCAATGCGATGTCGCCGTCATCGGCGGCGGCTTCACCGGACTTTCCGCAGCCATTGAACTGGTGGAGCGCAGTGTTGACGTCTGTCTGCTGGAAGCTGGTGGGATTGGCTGGGGAGCCTCAGGCCGCAACGGCGGCTTTGCCTGCATAGGCAGCCACAAGCTGTCCTACGCCGCGATGATCAAGACCTATGGCCTCGATGCGACCAAGCGCTTCTATCGCGCCATGAAGGACAGCGTTGATCTCGTCGCGGACAATGCCGCACGTCACTCCATCGACATCTGGAAACATGGAACAGGTGAAGTCACACTTGCTCACCTTCCCAACCGCCTCGATGAATTCCGCGAGGAACAGAACTTCTATCGTTCCACCTTTGGCGAGGAGAACGAGGTCCTTCCACGCGACGCCTTGAAAGAACACGGGCTTCATGGCCCGGAATTCTATGGCGGTCTGCTCGGCAAGATCGGCTTTGGCATTCATCCCCTCAACTACGCTCGTGGCCTGGCCCTTGCCGCTCATAAGGCCGGCGCCCGCCTTTTCCCCCATTCGCTTGTCGCGCGCTGGGAGGAAAGGAATGGCG
>JBIOWL010000159.1:0-3960 GCA_044868645.1 Aestuariivirga sp. | reverse complement strand
GATTGTGGGGCTACACGACCTCGCTGGGGACACCGGCAACGCACACCTTCCAACCCTTCCGGCAGGGGAAGCCGGACTCGTGGGGCTCAACGCGAAGGCAATACCGGCGCTTGGGAACCGATGCTTGAAGTCTAATCTTCGGCGGAACCCACATCACCCGACTTGTCGGTGATGCGCTGGGCAAGAACACCCGCATTCTCGCGGATGGCCGCCTCGATGGTTGCCGCCACATCTGGGTTTTGCTTGAGGAAGGACTTGGCATTCTCGCGGCCCTGGCCGATGCGCTCGCCGTTGTAGGAGAACCAGGAACCTGATTTTTCAACCACCCCAGCGGTGACGCCAAGGTCAACGAGCTCACCCGTCTTGGAAATGCCTTCGCCATACATGATGTCGAATTCCACCATCTTGAAGGGTGGCGCCACCTTGTTCTTGACCACCTTCACACGGGTCTGGTTACCCACCACCTCGTCGCGCTCTTTGATGGCGCCGATGCGGCGGATATCGAGACGCACCGAAGCATAGAACTTCAGGGCATTGCCGCCCGTTGTGGTTTCGGGCGAGCCGAACATCACGCCGATCTTCATGCGGATCTGGTTGATGAAGATCACCATGCAGTTCGACTTGGAAATCGACGCCGTGAGTTTGCGCATGGCTTGGCTCATCAGCCTTGCCTGCAGACCCGGAAGTGAATCGCCCATCTCGCCTTCAAGCTCGGCCTTGGGTGTCAAGGCCGCAACCGAATCGACCACCAGCACCTCGATGGCACCCGAGCGCACCAGCGTATCGGCGATTTCAAGCGCCTGCTCGCCCGTGTCCGGCTGTGAAATCAGAAGGTCGTCGATATTGACGCCAAGCTTGCGCGCATAGATCGGATCAAGCGCATGCTCGGCATCGACGAAAGCGCAAATGCCGCCCCTCTTCTGGGCCTCCGCCAGCACATGCAGCGCCAGCGTGGTCTTGCCGGAAGATTCCGGTCCGTAGATTTCGATGATGCGGCCCTTGGGGAGGCCCCCAATGCCAAGTGCGATATCAAGGCCAAGCGATCCCGTGGAAACCGCCTCCACTTCCATCGCCTGATTGGCCCCGAGCTTCATGATGGAGCCCTTGCCGAAGGCCCGTTCAATCTGGCTCAGCGCCGCGTCCAGCGCTTTGTTCTTGTCCATGGAGGTATTCTCGATAACGCGAAGATTCGCTTGTCCCATTGTCCCGTTCCTTATTTCACCAGCCCCGGCCTCGCGCAACGATTTGCGGATGTTCGGTTCTGTTTCCACTATGTTCTATTTTAGTTCCAGTGGCAAGAGGAATTTAGAACAAAGGAACAACAAGTGATTTCAATAACTTCAACAATTGGAAAGGATATGGGGACACCGAAACAGAATTTTTAGCGCAATCTCGCCCCGCCATCGGCATTGAAGACATAAAGTCCGGACTTGGCGAGCGAAATGCCGATCTTTTCGCCGCTTTTGCCACGATAGTCCTTCTGTGCCTTGACCGCCAGCATGCTTTCGCCCGTCTTCACCGTCACCAGCGTATGATCGCCGATCAGTTCATTGGTGAAGATCTCACCCTTGAGATCACCTTTCGCGGCGGTTGTCACGGTGCAATCTTCGGGACGCACGCCAAGAACCGCTTTCGCCACCTTGCCCTTCACCGGCGTCTTGATCTTCGCGCCGTTTGTCATGAACTCGCTGCCCTGCAACGCACCGTGGACGATGTTCATTGGCGGCGAGCCGATGAATTGCGCCACGAAAAGATTGGCCGGGTCGTTGTAGATATCGGCAGGCGTCGCAAGTTGCTGCAGCACGCCCTTCTCCAGAATGGCGACACGGTGCGCCAGCGTCATAGCTTCGATCTGGTCATGCGTCACAGAGATCGTGGTGATGCCGAGCGCTTCTTGCATGTGCTTGAGTTCGGCGCGCATGTGGCCGCGCAGTTTCGCATCAAGATTGGAGAGCGGCTCATCCATGAGGAACACGGACGGGCGTCTGATGATGGCGCGCGCCAGCGCCACGCGCTGCCGCTGCCCGCCGGAAAGCTCACGTGGGTAGCGTTCCAGCAGGTTCTCAAGCTGCACCTGCGCCGCCGACTCGCGGATCGCCACGTCCATCTCCGCCGGATTGACCTTCCTCACTTTCAAGGGAAAGCCGATGTTCTCAGCGACCGTTTTGTGCGGATAAAGCGCGTAAGACTGGAACACCATGGAGATGTCGCGGTATTTCGGCAGGATGTTGGTGACATCCCTGTCGCCGATCAGCACACGTCCCGCCGTTGCCGTCTCAAGGCCGGAGAGAATGCGCAGCGCCGTCGTCTTACCGGAGCCCGATGCGCCGAGCAGCACCAGGAATTCTCCGGGCTTCACATCGAGGTTCAGTTCCTCGAGCACGCGCACCGCGCCAAAGGATTTCTGCACCTTGTCGAAGGAGACGGGAACGCCGGGCTTGCCGTTTGCCATAAGTCTTGCTTTCTAACCTTTGACCGCGCCAAGGAGCACGCCCCTGGAGATGAACCGTTGCAGAAGGATCGCCATCAGGATCACCGGAATGATCATGATCACGATGATGGCGCTCATCTCCCACCACAAGACGCCCTTCTCGCCGGCGTTCTTCGCCGCAACCATGATCGGCATGGTCTGCACCTTGGCATAGGCTAGAAACACCGCAAAAAGATACTCATTCCAGTTGAGGATGAGCGTGAGAAGCGTTGTGGCGGCAAGGCCGGGCCGTGTGAGCGGCAGCACGATCTCCCAGAAGATGCCGAAGCGCGTGGCCCCATCAAGCTGTGCCGACTCCTCAAGCTCGACCGGCAGATTGGCAAAAAAATCGTGCATCAACCACACGACGATCGGCAGGTTCGCCACCGCATACATGATGATGAGAGAAAGATGCGTGTCGAGCAGCCCCACCGCCTGGAACATGATGTAGACGGGAATGACCACGACGATCGGCGGCAGAATGCGCTGGGAAATGATCCAGAAAAGAATGTCGCCATTACCGAGCGTATGCGTGAAATGCTTCCCGTAGGCGCGAGCCAGGAAGAAGAACAGCGCCAAGGCAACGGCTGAAGAAGCCCACCACGGCACACCGAAATAACTCGTGGCCAGGATAACCAGTAAAGTCAGCCCAACGAAGATCATGATGTTGCCGAATTTGGGCTTGTACTGAATGCGTGCCAGGGCATAGGCCGCCATGGCGCCGATGGCCACGCACAAGGTTGTGGAAGCGATGGCAACGACGATGGAGTTGCTGAAAGCCAGGAAGATCTTGCAGATTTGCGGCTCCATGGGTTGCAAGGTCACCACGGGCGAAACGAAAAAGACCAAGGAGTTGTAGACTAAGAGCCCCAATTGCCTGGCCATGGAAACAGGATCGCAGAAGGGGTCGGCAGTGAACTGGGCGCGCCAGGCACTGGTTGTTGGTGCGAAATCGACAAATGGAATGTAGAACGGCCCCTGGTTCACGGCGGCTGCGTCCTTGAAGGACGTGATGATCACCCAATAGATCGGAAACAGCACGAACAGCGACCAGACCACAAGAAGAGCGTGAGCCACTACATTGGCCACGGGCGACATCTTCCCCACTTCCGGCGGCTCGAACAACCGCTCCATCAAGCTCCGGTTCGCCTTCTCGAATTTGAAGCTGGTCTCGCTCATGCCCGGGCCTTCCTGAGTTGGCCGAGGACCACATAGTTGAAGAAGGAAGCGCAGATGACCACCGTGAGTATGAGCAGGAGATAGGCGATGGCCGCAGAGCCGCCGACGTCATTGGCGCGCCAGATATACATGGAATGGAGTGTCATGGACTCGGTGGAAGACCCCGGCCCGCCACCCGTCATGATGTTGGGAAGATCGACAATCTTGAAGGCCTCGATCATGCGGATCAGCACGATGGTTGCCGCGACCGGGGCGACCGAGGGCCAGGTGATGTCGCCGAAGATCTGGAAGCCGGAGGCGCCGTCTAGTTC
>JBIOWL010000158.1:0-8445 GCA_044868645.1 Aestuariivirga sp. | reverse complement strand
TCCGGCTCAGATCACATAGAGCAAGAGCGGCTACTCTCCCTGGGCTCTTGGTTTCAAGAGCCAGCTCGGTGTTTTGACCGAACCTGTTCTCAAGTCTTGCTATCCTGGGAAGAGCGTTGTCGTTGAGTTCAGGCGTAACGACGCCGGTCAACACCAGCTTCGTTTCCGGGTGTAAAGCCAAAAACGCAGTGTTGCGCGGGCAATCTCAGCTCCGATTACTGCCCATTCAAATTCGTAGAGCACTGAGGCGGTGACAGGTGTATGATGCGCCTCTTGCCCGTGCCTGGAACATTTCGTCCTGTCGAGCGTTGAACTTCACCTTCCAGGGCATAGGCCCTTTATCAGTCATGTCTTTGAAGTTGGATGAAAATGCAGCACGGGTTTGGGTGGTGGCCATTTCGGCAGAAAGCTGATGTTTGGAATGACGGCCAGCCAATCCGGGCGGAATTGTTCGGACTGGAACGGTTTCGCGAACATGCTGCAAGCCTGGCGAGGTCTCAGCCCGTATGCCGCGACGCAGTTCCGGTCACCTCCGTTGTCACGCGGTTGCAGGAAGACGCGCGATCATTGGCGGACTCCTACGAGGAACTCTGCAGAGCCGTGACGGCGGGCCAGCCCATCACGCCGGCCGCAGAGTGGCTGGTCGACAACTACTACATTATTGAACAGCATGTGCGTCAGGCGACCATTGACCTGCCACAGGGTTACTATCGTCAACTTCCCAAGCTCTCGGCAGGCCCATTCCTGGGTCACCCTCGCATTTTCGGAATTGCCTGGGCCTTTGTCGCCCACACGGACAGCCGCTTTGACGGTCATGTTTTGACGGAATTCGTCAACGCATACCAGGAAGTTCAGCCTCTCACGATCGGCGAACTATGGGCAACCGCTATCAGCTTGCGCCTTGTGCTGATCGAAAACCTCACCCGAATTTCACGCCGCACGATAGAATCGCGGCGGGCGCGTGCTGTCGCAGATGAACTTGCCGAGAAACTTCTCGAGGGAAAGTTGACCCTTGTCGACCTGCATAAGGCCCTCGAAGTTGACATGGCCGAGCATGCAAAGCTCGCCTTCACGGTGCAATTGATCAAGCGGTTGCGCGACCAGGACTCGATTGACGCAGCCGTCATTGACGCCATCCGCGTCTCCGTTCATGCACTTGACCTGGAATTCGACAGTGCAGTTGCCGAAGGGCATAGCCGCCAGGCTGCTGCCAATGTCACCATGCGCAACCTTGTGACGAGCCTGCGCCACATTTCGGATTACACATGGGAGGAGTGGTTCGATCACGTCAGCTTGGTGGACAAGTTGCTGGCGGCCCACCCAGCCTATCCGGAAATGGATTTCCGCACCCGCAACAGCTACCGCAGCGCAATTGAAGACCTGTCGCGGCATTCGAAGCTCGATGAGCTTACGATCACGAGAAAGGTGTTGAATGCTTGCGGCGTACAGGAATACGGCGCTGCCACATCCGGTGATCCCGGCTACCATCTCATTGGGCAGGGCCGCAGCGCTTTTGAGGTTGGAATCTCTTACAGGCGCTCACTTAGCCGCAGAATTTCAGAAGCTGTCCGCAAGGCTGGCCTTGCCGGCTACATCGCTGCCATTGCCGCAATCACTCTTGTCTGTCTTGTAGTAGGCCTCTGGCCACTTGCTGCGGCGCAAGTTTCTGTTCCCTTGCTCTTGCTGCTCGCCGCAACCAGCCTGGTGCCCGTTATTGAGGTTGCGATATCATTGACTAATTTCACGGTGACGCATGTTCTGCGCCCCGTGGTGTTGCCCGCGCTGGCGCTGCGCAGCGGCGTCCCAACAGAATTCCGAACACTCGTCGCCGTTCCCACCATGCTTGTCAGCGCCGAGGAAATCGAAGAGTTGGTCGAGAGGCTGGAGGTCCATTATCTCGCGAACCCGGATGGCGAGCTGTACTTCGCGCTTGCCACCGATTGGACCGATGCGGCAACTGAATATGTGTCCAATGATGACGAGCTCTTGTCGGCAGCGCTCAACGGAATTCATCGCCTCAATGAGAAATATCCCGATGGCCGCTTTCTTTTGCTCCACCGCGCACGGCGCTGGAACGAAGTGCAGGGCAAGTGGATGGGCTGGGAGCGCAAGCGCGGCAAGCTCCTTGAACTCAATAAGCTTCTTCGCGGCGCCATGGATACAAGCTTCATAGTGGTAGGCGGAAAACTTCCTGCCGAAGTCCGTTTTGTCCTGACCCTTGATGCTGACACGAAGCTGCCCCGCAAAGCGGCGAGCAGGCTGGTTGGCAAGCTGGCGCACCCGCTCAATCGTCCGTTCTTTGATAAAGAACAAGGCCGCGTCACCCATGGTTATGGCTTGTTGCAGCCCCGCGTAACGCCCACGCTTCCGGTTGACGACTACGGCACAATCTTCCAGTCGATATTTTCCACGCGCCGCGGAACGGATCCTTATGTTTTTGCAACGTCCGATGTCTATCAGGACCTTTTCGGCGAAGGCTCTTATGCCGGCAAGGGAATTTACGACATTGATGCTTTCGAAGCGGCGCTGGCCAATCGGGTTCCCGAGAATGCGATGCTCAGCCATGATCTTTTTGAGGGCATTTTTGCGCGCACTGCACTTGTCTCGGACATTGAGGTTGTCGAGGAATTTCCGGAACGCTACGCCGTCGCCTGCGCGCGCCAACATCGCTGGGTACGTGGCGACTGGCAGTTGCTCCCCTGGATTGCCGGCAGTTTGAAGATCGTATCGCGGCGGGGGCGGGGGGCCATTCCCGCGGTCGGCCTCTGGAAAATGCTGGACAATTTGCGACGCTCGCTCTTGCCGGTTTTTGCCTTTGCGTCTTTGTTTGTGGCTTGGCTATCGCTGCCGTTTGCACCAGCAGCGGCTTGGACCGCTTTCCTGGTGCTGGTCATGTTTCTGCCAGCCTTCATTCCCATGTATTCGGGCTCGCATCTGCGTGCCGTCGAAGAATCGGCCAGGAGTCAGATCAGCCTTGTTGCCCGGGAGACGGTGCAGGCCCTTGTCATCACCGCCGCAAACCTGACCTTCATCGCCCACCAGGCAAGTCTGGCAGTGGATGCCATCGCACGGACGCTCTATCGCCTTTGTGTCAGTCGCAAGAACCTGCTGGAGTGGACGACCGCAGCTCAGGTTCAGTCGGCCATCAAGCCGGCTCTTCGTGACCACTATGCTCTGATGATGCCGAGCGTCATTGCTGCCTTGGCCGTTCTTGCGGTTGTCGCATGGCGGCAGAATGGCGTTGCAGTGGTGGCACTGCCGTTTGCGGCTCTATGGCTCACTGCTCCAGCCATTGCCTGGATCATTAGCAAGCCGAGATTGGCGACGGACGAGCTTGCTGGCTCACCGGAGGACCGACTGGCGCTTCGCCTGGTGGCGAGAAGGACCTGGACCTTCTTCGAGGCCTTTGTCACGGCCGGAGACAATATGCTGCCCCCCGACAATTTCCAGGAGGACCCTGCGCCGGTCGTGGCGCACCGGACCTCGCCTACGAATATTGGACTTTATCTGCTTGCGGCGGCAAATGCCCGGGATTTTGGCTGGCTCGGGCTTGGCGATGCGCTGACGCGCATAGAGGCGACACTCGCAACCATTGACAGGATGGAGCGATACCGCGGCCATCTTTTCAATTGGTACGACACGCAAAGCCTGACCCCTCTCGAGCCACGCTATGTCTCGACCGTCGACAGCGGCAACTTCGCGGGCCATCTCATTGCATTGTCTAACATCTGCCAATCATGGTCGACGGCCATTCCAGCCAATGCGGAGTATCTCGACGGGATCGGTGATTGTGCGGAAATCCTGCGCGAGGAAACTGCAACGGCTGCCCAAGGCGGGAACAAGACCAGCCGGCGGATTGCCAAAGGAATTCTGCAGCAGATCCAGAGTTTTCAAGTCTCGCTGCAGAAGGCCCGGACCCCTGCCGAACTTATCCCGGTCCGGCTCATCGAACTGGCCGTTCAAGCAGGCGCCCTGCACACATCGGCAAACCAACTGGCGGAGGCGCTTGCCCCAGGCAAAGCCAAGCAAGTGCTCTATTGGGTATCGGCACTCCAGAACACGATCGAAAGCCAGTTCAAGGATGCATCGTTGGACGACAAGGCACGCTCGCACATCAGCAAGCGTCTGGGCGTCGTGGTGGCCAAGACACGCAGCCTTGCGCTGGAGATGGAATTTGCGTTTCTCGCTGATCCGCAGCGCCAACTCATGGCAGTGGGCTTCCGTGCTTCGGACTCGACCCTCGACGGCAGCTGCTATGACATGCTGGCCTCGGAGGCGGCGCTTGCCAGCTATCTTGCCATTGCCAAGGGTGACCTCAGCGCCCGCCACTGGTTCAGATTGGCAAGGCCGGTCACTTCCCTCAGTGGCGGGGCCGCTCTCGTGTCGTGGTCCGGCTCGATGTTCGAATACCTGATGCCGCTGCTTGTGCTGCAGATGCCCCATGGCAGCCTGCTTGACCAGACGGCCAGGCTGATCGTCAGGCGGCAGATCGCCTATGCCGGCAATCTCCGCATCCCGTGGGGCATTTCGGAATCCGCTTTCTCGGCGCGCGACAGGAATTTCACCTATCAATATTCGAATTTTGGCGTGCCGGGCTTGGGCCTGAAGCACGGGCTTTCTGACAACATGGTTGTCGCGCCCTATGCCACCGGCCTTGCCGCAATGATTTCTCCGCGTGCGGCAGCCAGTAATTTTGCCGCGCTGCGCAATGCCAGGGCCTATGGCTCCTATGGCTTCTACGAGGCGATCGACTATACGCCATCACGGCTGCGCGCGGGCGAACCTTATGCCCTGGTCAAGGCCTACTTCGCCCATCACCAAGGCATGACGATTGCCGCCATCTACAATGCCGTGAGCAATGGCGGCACGCGCATGCAGTTTCACCGTGACCCGCTGGTGCGGGCGACAGAATTGCTGCTGCAGGAACGTGCGCCACGGCAGGTTACCCTGAAACTCCTCAGCGTGGCGGCGACAGCCCATGCACGTTCGGCGGCAGATATTTCGCCGCCGGTGCCTCTTGCCGTTGATCCCTGGACAGCCGCACTGTCCACTTGTCTGCTGTCAAATGGCCAATACAGCGTGATGATGACCGCCTCGGGCAGCGGCTTCACCACCTGGAAGGACATCTCCATCAACAGGTGGCGTGAGGATCCCGTCTGCGATGACTACGGAAACTTCGTGTTTCTGCGCGACATGGCAAGCAAAAGAGTGTGGACGGCCGGATATATGCCCTTGGTGGCCGTGCCGGACAGCTACGAGGCGAGGTTCTCGGAGGAGAAGGTGGAAATCCACCGCACCGACGGGCTCATGGCCACCAGCATGGAATGCATCGTCTCGACCGAAGACAATGCCGAGGCCCGCCACATTCTCCTTGTGAACAACAGTTCCACCATGCGCGAGATCGAAATCACGGCCTATGCCGAACTTGCCTTGGCCACGGCCTCGGCCGACCAGGCCCATCCGGCATTCTCAAAACTGTTTGTGACCACCGAATTTGTGGCGGACCTGGGTGTACTTTTAGCAACGCGCCGTAAACGCTTGCCAACCGATCCGGATATCTGGGTGGCGCAGTTTATGGTGGTAGATGGCACTGTTCGCGGTGAGTTGGAGTTCGAAACTGACCGCGCTCGCTTCCTGGGGCGGGGAAATGAGTTGCATTCGGCCCGCGCATTGGAAGAACAACGCCTGTCCGGCACGCAGGGCACGGTTCTTGATCCAATCTTTTCGTTGCGGCGGCGGCTGCGCGTTCCCCCTGGCCGGCAAGCCTCTTGCACCATTTGGACGGTTGCGGCGGAAAGCCGTGCCGATGCCTTGGAGATAGTCGACCGCCACCGCCAGCATGCAGCCTATGAACGGGCTCAGGTTCTCGCCTGGTCCTATTCGCGCATCCAGCTGCGTCATCTTTCCGTCGAGGCTGCTGAAGCCAATCTCTTCCAGCGTCTTGCGAGCCACCTCATCTATGCGGGTTCAACATTGCGGCCGCAGTCTTCGGTGCTGCAGGTGGGGATGCGGAACCAGCGTCAACTATGGTCCACAGGCATCTCTGGGGAGAAGCCGATCCTTCTCTTGCGCATTGATGCTGTCGAAGATCTGGAAATCGTCCATCAGCTCCTGCAGGCGCATGAGTACTGGAATTCCAAGCATTTCGCAGTGGACCTGGTCTTTCTCAACGAAAAGCGCGCCTCCTACATCCAGGACCTGCAGCTTGCGATCGAAGAGCTCATCCGGAAAAGCGTGGTCGACCCACACCAATCGCTCCATGGCGGTGGCGGTCAGGTCTATGCTTTGCGATCCGACATTCTGCCGCAGGAAGCGGTGACCATGCTGCCGGCTGTTGCCCGCGTGGTGTTGCATGCAAGATCAGGCACATTGTCGGACCAGCTGCTCCGGCTGCGCAGCAGGGCCCTTCCACCGCGAATGCTGAAGAGGCCACTGCATGAATTGCCGGCCGCTGGAAGAAAACCTTTGGAAGCAAGTGGAGAGGGCCTTGCCTTTTTCAACGGTTTCGGCGGCTTCGATAAGAAGGCAGGCGAATATGTGATTTTCCCGAGCCATCGAAATCCCACGCCTGCGCCCTGGATCAATGTCATCGCCAATCCCCATTTTGGCATGCACTGCTCGGCGGAAGGTCCGGGCTTCACCTGGAGCGGAAACAGCCGCGAGTGCCAGATCACACCCTGGTCGAATGATCCCATCAGCAACCGGCCCTCGGAGGTACTCTATATCCGCGATCAGCGCACAGGCCGGGTCACATCTCCCTGCCTGGCGCCCTTGTTTTGTGGAAGCGGCAGTTACCGGACCCGCCACGGCTTCGGATACTCGGTCTATGGGGCAGATGATGTGGGCCTTTCCATGGAACTTCTGCAATTCGTGCCGCTCGCCGATACGATCAAGCTCGAACGCCTGCGTGTTGCCCAAAATTCCGCCGGCAACCGCCAGCTCACCGTCACGTTTTATGCTGATCTCATGTTGGGCTCACGGCGCGCCAGCTCTGCGCCATATGTGTCGACAGAGATCGACGCTGAAACAGGTGCTCTTTTCGCGCACAACAAATGGAATGAGTTCTTTGGCGGCCGCGTGGTGTTCATCGATCTTTGCGGAGCCCAAGCAAGCTGGAGCGGAGACCGGCAACACTTCATCGGGCGCTATGGCAGCCTCGCGTCACCACGCGCGGTCACCGATGGTGAAGGGCTATCCAACACAACTGGCGCCGGGCTTGATCCCTGCGCTGCCCTGCAGGCAAAGATCACGCTCTCTGGGGCCACAGCGCAAGAGGTTCGCATTCTGGTCGGCAGCGCGGCCAATGAAGCGGAGGCGCGCGCCTTGATCAGCAAATACCGCAATGCGGATTTCGATGCCGTTCTGTCTGAGGTGAAGAATTTCTGGAAAGAAACGCTGGGCGCCATCGAGGTGGCAACGCCTGATCCCGCCTTCGATCTCGTGATGAATGGCTGGCTGCTTTACCAGGCCCTCTCTTGCCGCATGTTTGGCCGGGCGGGCTTTTACCAGGCGAGCGGCGCCTATGGCATGCGCGACCAATTGCAGGATTCAATGGCATTGGCGGTGGTGAGGCCGGAAATCGCACGCGAGCACATTCTTCGTGCTGTGGGGCGGCAGTTTCCGGAAGGCGACTTGCAACATTGGTGGCTGCCGGACTCGGGCGTGGGGGTGCGGACCCGCATCAGTGATGACACGGTTTGGCTTGCCTATTGCGTGCATCACTACGTCAAAGTGACCGGCGATACCGGCATTCTTGATGAGCACGTGCCGTTTCTCGAAGGGCGCCAACTCGAAGCGGAAGAACACGAGGCCTACTTCGAACCCTCGGTCTCGGCACAAACGGCAAGCGTTTACGCGCATTGTGCACTTGCGCTGGACCGAAGTTTCGCTGTCGGCGGCCATGGGCTTCCCCTCTTCGGCACGGGGGACTGGAATGACGGAATGAACCGCGTGGGTGAGAAGGGCCAGGGCGAAAGTGTCTGGCTTGGCTGGTTCTTGTATTCAACTCTTCATGGGTTTCGCGCACTCACAGCGGCGCGTGGCGATACCAAGCACGCAGAGGCGTGGAAGCGGTACATGGAGAAACTCAGCGCTGCCATCGAGGCCCATGGCTGGGATGGGCAGTGGTATCGTCGCGGTTATTTCGATGACGGAACACCGCTCGGCTCGGCGCAGAATGACGAATGCCGCATTGACAGCATTGCCCAATCATGGGCGGTGCTCTCAGGTGCCGGTGATTCCGGCCGGGCAGAGAAGTCACTCAATCAGTCCTACGAACAACTCGTGAAAGCCGATGACGGCCTTGCCCTGCTGTTTGCGCCGCCTTTTGATGCATCCCTGCCGGATCCTGGTTACATCAAGGCCTATCCACCAGGCATCCGCGAAAACGGCGGGCAGTATACCCATGGGGCCGTCTGGTCAGTCTTTGCTCATGCCAAGAGGAAT
>JBIOWL010000157.1:0-4586 GCA_044868645.1 Aestuariivirga sp. | reverse complement strand
CCGGTCACTCTTGCCACATCATCCATGGTCGGAAGGGTGCGCGGAGACCAGCGCACGGATGATTTTTTCGGCTTCTTGTTGTCAGGTTCTGGCACGGCACCTCACTTGGGCAAGGCATTCAATCAGGTTCAGTCCCACTTGGGTACCCATTGTGGCTCATTTATCAGCCGGGAATCGGCGACTGTCATGCTGCCAATCTCAGCCATTTCTTCGTCAGTCAAAGTGAAATCAAAGATATCGAGATTTTCCTTGAGCCTTTCCGGCTTTGACGATCTGGGAATTGCAATCACGTCGTCCTGCTGGATGAGCCAGCGAAGCGCCACTTGGACGGCGGACTTGCCGTATTTCTTTCCAATGTCGATCAAGGCCTGGTCTTTGGCCACCTTGCCCAGGGCAATGGGGCAATAGGCTGTTATCGCCAGGCCGAGTTTCCTGACGGCAGCCAGCAGGCGCTTCTGGTCGAGATAGGGGTGGTATTCAAACTGCACGGCGGCAATCGGTTCGGGTGAACTGTTCATTGCCTCGTCCAGCTTGGCGATGGTGAAGTTTGACACTCCAATATGCCGCGCGAGCCCCAGGCGCTTGGCGCTGCTCAGGGCGCGCATGGATTCCGCCAATGGTATTTCAGGGTTGGGCCAGTGGATGAGCAGAAGATCCACGATATCGACGCCAAGGCGTTCGAGACTTTCCTGCACGGACCTTTGCAACGGGCCGTCACCGATGAGTTGTGGGCGCACCTTTGTCGTGACGAAAATTTCATCGTGGGGAATGCCCGATAGTTTTATGCCTTCGCCAACCGCAGCCTCATTGCTGTAGCCCTGCGCCGTATCGATGTGCCGGTAGCCCAGCTGCAACGCCTTGCTCACGATGCCGGTGCAGAGTTCGCCGCGAAGCTCCCAAGTGCCACATCCGATTTTCGGGATATGAGCGCCTTTGGCGATGACAAAATCTTTCAAAGAATGCCTCATTTCTGGAAGGAATGCTTCACAACCGCGGCCGGTTTGCGGTCGCCAAATTATGATTGCGCAAACATTTAACTGTGCTAGTTTGTTTGCGCAATCATAAATTTGCCGCTTGGTGTAATTGGGGAAGGAGGCGGGTTATATCAGTTTGGGAAAAGCTTTTCTCAAAATAGATTCATGGGTTTCATCGCCAAGCCGAAGGACAAAAGAAAACAAGTGTCTCCGCCGGCCGGAGATACAAATAGGGAGAACGTCAATGAGGAAATTTGTATTACCTGCGGCATTAGCCGCCGTCAGCCTTGTTGCCATCCAGGCAAGTCCTGCGGAGGCGGCGGGCAAAAAAGTCTGTTACGCCTTCCAGGACCTTTCCACGGGATTCTGGGGTGCAGGCCACGCCGCAATTGTCGAAACGCTCACCAAGAATGGTGTCGAAGTCGTTGAACTCAACGGCGGCAAGGATGCCAACAGGCAACTGGAACAGATCAAGGACTGCATTGCGCAGGGTGCGGACGGCATTATCCTCACGGCTGATGACGGCGATTCAGAAACAATGCTGGTGAACTTGGCCCAAGAAGCCGATGTTCCGATCGCAACTTTCAACAGGCCGCCTTCTGACATGTCGAAAGGGATCATCGTCGTTGCCGACAATGAATCGGTGGCGCGGCAGGCCGTCGAAGAAATGGCTGTCCTTGCGGAAGAGAAATTCAAGGCCACGGGCAAGAAACTTCGACCGCTTATACTTGTCGGCGACCTTGCGGATCCAAACGCGGTTAAGCGGCGCGAAGGTTTCATGAACGCCATCAACAACCACGCGGCAATTTTTGAGAAGCCGGTTGAGATCAACACAAAGTGGAATTCGCAAGTGGCTCTCGCCGGGCTTGAGGCGGCCGTCACGGCTGATCCGGACATAGACTTCATATTCACATCTTCCGACTTCCTGTTCCCGACCATCCAGGGCGTTCTTGAGCCGCGCGGCAAATGGAAAAAGACGGGTGAGGATGGACATGTGATCCTTGGTGGTCTCGATGGCGATGATGGCGCGTGCAAACTCATCCGCGAGAAGTATGTGGATTCCACCGGCGTTCAGGACGTCTACCTTGAAGCCAAGCTGGCGCTCGACAGCATTCAGGAGGCGATTGCCAATGGCGATGCCAGGCCGAATGCCGTCAAGCTCGATCCGGGCTTTGCCCTTTCGCAGGCAAACTATGCCGAGAAGGGCGCCATTACCTGGGGCTGCATGGTTCTTGATGGAAAGTAACTGACCTGACAGCGAAGGACAGAGGCGCATAACGCCTCTGTCAAAAGTGCTGATTACGGCTTCGCTGGCAAGGATGTGAAAAACTGTGCTGCACGATAACAGGCAAAAATTGGAGATTGGCGGCCTTGTGGGTTCGTCTTCTAGTGGCCTGCTTTCAGGCGCCAAGCATTTTGGCAGGCGTTTGCTTCTCTCAGAGTATTTCATCCTCTATCTGACGATTGCCAATTTCCTTGTCCTGGCAGTGTTCTTTCCGGATTTGGTAACCGCACGGAACCTCAGCAATCAGCTGGCGAATGTCTGGCCTCTGTTCGCCGTTGCCATCGGGCAAACCTTTGTCCTGATCGTCATGGGAATTGATCTCAGCCAAGGCGCCATCATGGGCATGACAAGCGTTGTAGGCGGGCTTGTGATGGCAACGGGCGCTGACCCCGCCTTGCTCGGCGGCAGTCCGGTGTGGGGTTCATTGCTGTCCGAGAGCGGGGGCGTTCTAGGAGGTGCAAGCCTTTCTGTCGCAGCGGGGGTCGTGGCCATGATGGCGGCAGGCTGCCTGATCGGCTTCTTCAATGGCTATTTCATCGCCCGGTTCAACATGCCGGCGTTCATGGTCACGCTTGTGGCGTTGATGCTTTTCTCATCGGCCGGGATCTGGCTGACGCAATCGCAGAACATCACGCATCTTCCGGATGCATTCTCGCGCCTCGGCAGCGGCGATCTTGTATCTGTTTATCTGGGAGAAAAGGCTGAGGCGACGATCAAGCGCCGGGACCTTCTTCCCTTTATCACCTATCCCATGCTGATCACATTGTTTCTGGCAATACTGGCCGACATCATTCTTCGATTCACCGTGCTCGGCCGCCACATCATGGCGATTGGTGGCAATGTAAGGGCGGCTGAGATTTCCGGCGTGCCAGTGCGGCGTGTGATCATTTTCGTATTTGTCTTTTCCGGCCTCTGCGCGGCTATCGCCTCGATTCTTTATTCGGCCCGGCTCGGCGGATTCAGGCCAACCATCGGCGCAGGCTCGGCACTCCTCGACATCATTGGTGCGACGGTGATCGGCGGCAACAGCCTTGCAGGAGGAAAGGGCAAGATTTCCTGGACGGCCATGGGCGTTGTTTTCTTCGTGCTTCTTGGAAACATGCTGAACTCCATCGGCCTCTCCGCCTTTTACATAGACGTGGTCAAGGGTGGGATCATTCTTGCGGCTGCTGCCTTCGATATGATCCGCACAAGATTGCTGGCTTCGGAGAGGGTTCCATGAAGGGGACTGTCCTCAGGCTCAGCGGCATCTCCAAGGCCTTTGCCGGAGTCCACGCCCTCAAGGATGTATCTTTGGAGCTCAATGGCGGAGCTATTCTTGGGCTCGTCGGCCAAAACGGCGCCGGCAAAAGCACGCTGATGAACATCATTGGCGGCGTGCTCAAGCCAGATGCAGGAAACATGGAGTTTGCGAGTGTTTCCTATGCGCCATCAAATCCGGGCGATGCAGCAAAGCATGGCATCGCCTTCATCCACCAGGAACTCAGCCTCTTCACCAACCTCACCATTGCCGAAAACATTTTCCTGGCGCGCTTTCCAATCGGAAGATTTGGCGCGCTGATTGACCGGGCGGTACTCCATGAAAGAGTCCGGGAACTGTTAAAGCAGGTCAATCTCGATCTTGAGCCGCAAGCCCTCGTCAGTGCGCTTTCACCTGGCGAGAGGCAGCTCGTTGAAGTGGCGCGCGCGCTGCAACTTGACGCCGACATCATCATATTCGACGAGCCCACGACCTCTTTAACTGCGCGTGAAACGAAGCGTCTCTTCACCTTGATCAAGCAATTGCGCAAGTCGGGGAAAGCCATCATTTATATCTCTCATATCCTTGCCGATGTGCTGGCGCTTGCCGATGACATAGTGATCCTGCGCGACGGCGAAGTTGTAGCGGGCGGCCCCGCAGAAAAATTCACCGTATCGGGCATGGTTCTGGCAATGGTCGGCCGTTCGCTCGAACAGCTCTATCCTCCGCGACTAGCCACGCCGAAAGAAGAGGTGCTCCTCTCGGCACACAAAATCACTGCGCACGGCATCATCAATGATGTGAGCTTCGAGTTGCACCGCGGCGAAATCCTGGGTCTCTTTGGACTGATGGGCTCGGGCAGGACGGAACTGGCGAGAATCCTGTTCGGTATCGAGCCGCATGACGCCGGGAGGATTGCAATTGCCGGTGAAGTACTGACCGGCCAATCGCCCCTTGAAAGTATCCAACACGGAATTGCTTTCGTCACTGAGAACCGGCGAGCGGAAGGCCTGCTGTTGGAGGCTTCCATTGCAGACAATGTGGCACTGGCCGCACTTTCCGATCTTTCTGTCTCAACCGCTGGATT
>JBIOWL010000156.1:0-2435 GCA_044868645.1 Aestuariivirga sp. | reverse complement strand
TCGCAGTCAAGGACGCTACTGACCGCCGGTCGAACGCCCCTGGTTTCCTCCGGACGGCGATTCTTCGGAATCCTGTGAACCCCCTGGTCCAAATGACCTCGGTACGACAGTCTTGCAGCTTTCAGTTGGCAGTTGGAACGGCGCCCCAAGGGCGGTCTGGTTGAAGATCCATGGGAAGTCCTGCCTCAGCCTGTTGGCCTTGGCCCGGCCCTCCAGCAATTGGGCGTTCGTGCCGCCGCCGCCTGCCTCCGCCACGCCGCAGCCCGCCTCAGCATCGACGGCCTGTTCGTTGATGCCTTCGAGCCTGATCGCGCCCACCACGACAGCCGCGAGTGTGATGTTCCTTACACGGATATCCAAACCCGTGCCGCGTATGCCGATGGTGGCCGATGGCGTGGCGATGGCATAGGCCGACTTGGCGCTGTTGCCGGAGATGAAGCGGAAGTAGCCGCGCAGCGCTTTCACCGCCACCTTCTTGGCGGTCTTTTCATTGCGCAGCAGGTAGGTTTCCAGCACGAGTTGCGATGCGGGGCCTACAACCAGGCGCGTGTCGTCATTCAGAATGATCTGCACATTGCCGCCGTTCGAAGCTTTGACTGTATCGCCCTCGTATAACTCGCTGCCTTTGGCAAGATCGCGCGCACCACCTGTGCCTGTGGCCTTTGGAAAGCCCTTGAAAGCCGCAACCTTGCCGATTGGATCGGCGGCTTCGGCAATAGAAAAACTGGCAGCGGCGCAGGCAAGCGCAGCTGCAAACGCGAACTTTTTGAGAAGAATCATGGCGGTCCCCGAAGAGGTGTCCGCCCCCGGACACCGCGTTAGAGGAAATACTTGCGCGAATCCAGCCCCCCTTCAAGTGGCTTCCACAAATTCCACAGTTGTGTCAGTTTAGAACAATGGCGCACACCGGTTTTTATCCAGGCTCCTTTGATCCCATCACCTATGGCCACCTCGACATCATTGCGAGATGTGCCCGCATTGTCGACAAACTGGTGATCGGCATCGGAACCCATCCCGGCAAGAAGGCGCTGCTTTCCATCGAGGAGCGGCTCTCTCTCATTGCATCTGCATGCAAGCCCGTGACGGAACACACCGGGCTTCGTATCTCCGCTGTGCCGTTTGAAGGGCTTGCGGTTGATGCAGCAAAAGCTGCGCAGGCAAGTGTCATCATCCGTGGCCTGAGGGATGCGACGGACTTCGATTATGAAGTGCAGATGGCGCAAATGAACGGAGCTCTGGCACCGGAACTCGAAACGGTTTTCCTTGCAGCTTCGCCTGCAACCCGCATGATTGCCTCGTCCCTGGTGCGGCAGATTGCCGGCATGGGGGGCGACACCTCCCTGTTCCTGCCGACCGAGAGCCGGACGGCCGTGGAAAAGGCCCTTAAGCAAGCCAAAAGCTAAAGTTGCGCGGCGGCTCCGCCTGCGCTAGTGGCACCCCCATTCAACTGGAGATTCTGATGAAAAAACTCTTGCTGGCCGGTGCAAGCCTGGCCTTCCTGACGGGTCCCGCCCTGGCCGCCGAAAGCCTCAAGGTGGATATGAGCAATGGCTGCTCCTTCACCATCCAGCTGCGGGCCGATCTTGCGCCGAAGCATGTCGAGCAGATCACCAAGCTCGCCTCTTCAGGCTTCTATGATGGCGTGGTTTTCCACCGCGTGATTGACGGCTTCATGGCGCAAGGAGGCGATCCCACCGGCACCGGCATGGGTGGCTCGCAGTTTCCTGACATTCAGGCAGAATTCACGCAGGAACCATTCGTGCGCGGCACCGTTGGCATGGCGCGGAGCCAGGATCCCAACTCCGCCAACAGCCAGTTCTTCATCATGTTCGCCGAAGGCTCTTTCCTCAACGGCCAGTATACGGTGTGGGGCAAGGTCGATGACGAAGGCATGAAATGCGTCGACCAGATCAAGCGCGGTGAACCCGTGGACAATCCCGACAAGATGACAAAGGTGACGGTGCAGTAATGGCTGATCTTGAGAACACCCTGTATGTTGACATGGCTGATCACGCCGGAAAGCCGAAGGGCAGGGTGACCATTGCGCTGCGTCCCGATCTTGCGCCCGGCCATGTGGGCCGCATCAAGGAATTGGCCCGCGAAGGCTTCTATGACTGCGTTGTTTTCCACCGTGTCATTGAAGGCTTCATGGCGCAAGGAGGCGATCCCACCGGCACCGGCATGGGCGGCTCCAAGAAGCCGGACCTCAAGGCCGAGTTTTCGCCTGAGCCCCATGTGCGCGGCATCTGCTCCATGGCGCGCTCTTCCAATCCGAATTCCGCCAACAGTCAGTTCTTCATCTGCTTCGATGAGGCACGCTTCCTCGACAAGCAATACACCGTTTGGGGCAAGGTGACGGAGGGTATGGAGATTGTCGACACGATCAAGCGCGGCGAGCCCGTGCGCCAACCTGACAAGATTGCCAAGATGCAGGT
>JBIOWL010000155.1:0-2779 GCA_044868645.1 Aestuariivirga sp. | reverse complement strand
CCGCGGGCGGCTGGACTGATGTGATGAGGAAATCCGCGCCCGAGCCGGAAAAGCTCTACACCTGGTGGAGCTACCGGGCCCGCGACTGGCGCGAGTCTAACCGGGGCCGCAGGCTTGACCACATATGGGCCAATGACAGCCTTGCCGCTCGCTATCAGGGAATGTCCATCCTGAAGGACTGCCGCAGCTGGCAGCAGCCTTCGGACCATGTGCCGGTCATGGCTGAATTCACCTTGTAGGGGGCAACATCAAAGGCTGGAGAAACTGCGCGCCTTGGCCAGTTTCGACCGCACCTCTTCAAGCTCTCTGACAGACGAGTTGAGACGGCTGGAAAGAACCTGCAGCACGGCTTGGCCGAATTCCGGATATTCCCCGGCGACCCGCTGGAACAAACCCGTATCGATGCGCGCCGCTGTGACCTCTGTTTCTGCCGTGGCACCGACCGCATAACGGAACGAGCCCAGCATGGCGGTCTCACCCAGGAGCGAGCCGGGCTCTGCCCTTCCGATGATCTCCTGGCCGCGCTTGACGATCGCTGTCCCCTCCAGAATGAAATAGGCGGAACGGGCATTGCCGTTCTCCGTGATGATGGCTTGGCCCCTGGCAAAACGCTCGCGCTCCGCCGCAAAGGCCAAGACCTGCAGCGGAACGGCTTCACACTGACTGAAAATGGGGATGCGGCGGAGTGTCTCCGCGTCCGCCCTTACCCCCATGTCGCCACCTGGAACGGCAAAGCAATCCCCTTAAACCCGATAAGCCCCACGCCAAATCGGCACAAGCTTAGGGACTTGCAGTGAGGGGCGCAATCACGGGATCAGCTTGTAGCCCCCGCCCTCCGTGACCAGGATTTCGGCATGGGTAGGGTCCTTCTCGATCTTCTGGCGGAGCCTGTAGATGTGGGTTTCAAGGGTGTGGGTCGATACCCCGGCATTGTAGCCCCATACATCGGTAAGAAGCGTTTCCCGGCCGACGCTCTGCTCGCCCGCGCGATAGAGGAATTTGATAATCGCCGTTTCCTTTTCAGTGAGGCGGATTTTCTTGTTGTCCTCGCGCACCAGCATTTTCGAGGACGGCTTGAAGAGATAAGGCCCCACTTTGTATTGGGCATCCTCGCTGTGCTCATGCTGGCGCAGCTGCGAGCGGATGCGCGCCAGGAGCACAGCAAAGCGGAAAGGTTTCACCACATAGTCATTGGCACCCGAATCGAGGCCGAGGATCACATCGGAATCGGCGGTCTGGCCGGTCAGCATGATGATCGGGCCCTTGAAGCCGCTCTTGCGCATCAGCTTGCAGGCTTCCCGCCCGTCCATGTCCGGCAGGTTGACATCGAGCACGACCAGGTCCGCCTGCTCCGCTTTCAGCGCCTTGATACCCGCAGTAGCCGTTGCCGCTTCACTGACAGTAAATTCATCATGAAGCGAAAGCTGCTCCTTGAGCGTGGAACGCAGCATGTCGTCGTCATCCACGAGAAGCAGCCGTTTCGTCATTGTCATCAATCCAGTCCTGGCCTAGGTCTTTCAATCTGCGCCACATGGGCCATTGGGCAGTTTCGCTCAAGACACAGGCGCGTGAGCAAGATGGTAACATATATTCACGTTCGCGCCATAAACCAGTCCTCCCGTCAGGCCCGCCTCACTCTAGGAGCCACGACTTTTCCTTGCTGGCTTGGCCGCACGGGCCTTTCTTTCCGCAAGCACGAGGGCGATGGCAAGACGCCCATCGGAGCATGGACCTTAAGATCCGGCTATTTTCGTGCCGATCGCCTGCGAAAACTGGAATGCGGTTTGAAACTCGAAGCCCTCACCACCGACATAGGCTGGTGTGAGACTCCAGCGTCAGGTCAATATAACAGGAAGGTCCACTTGCCTTTCCGCGATGTCAGCGAAAGCATGTGGCGGGCCGACAATGCCTATGATGTCGTCTTTCCAACCAATCACAACGAGCATCCACGGGTGAAGGGTGCTGGCAGCGCTATCTTCTTTCATCTGCTGCGGGATGGCGCCGACTGCACGGCCGGTTGCGTGGCTGTTCGCGGTTCAGACATGAGGAAGATTCTCGCCCGCTGCGGAAGAAAAACTGTGCTGGTGATCTGGCCGCCCCATGGCGGCCCAACAATCAGGTCCGCGCACCGAAAAGCGCACTCCCCACCCTAACATGGGTGGCGCCATGGACGATGGCTTCTTCATAGTCACCGCTCATGCCCATGGAAATCACGCCAAGGCCGTTTTCTCTCGCCAACCAGGCCAGCAGCGTGAAATGTTGTGCTGGCTGATCTTCCGCAGGCGGAATGCACATCACGCCTTCGGGCCGAAGTCCATGCTCCTGCCGTAAGCGCTTGAGGAAATCTCCGACCTCCGAAGGAGCAACACCCGCCTTCTGCGGTTCAAGCCCCGTGTTGACCTGTACATATAGCTTCGGAAATTTCTGCTGGCGCTTCATCTCCGCGGCAAGGGCAGCGGCAATCTTGTCCCGGTCAATGCTCTCTATCACATCAAAAAGCGCCACAGCCTCCTTCGCCTTGTTGCTCTGCAAGGGCCCGATCAGGTGAAGCTCTATGCCGGGAAAGGCCTTCCTCAATTCTGGCCATTTGCCCTGCGCTTCCTGCACCCGGTTTTCACCGAAGACCCGGTGGCCTTGTTCGAGAAGAGGCCGGAGCGTATCAGGCCACTCCTTGAGCAGGGTCACCGGGTGTTCGGTGAAAACCGGGTGCAGGAAGCACAAGGAAAATGGCCGGAATTGCGAAAAGCCTTTCCTGGCATCGAGCTTCATCTGATCGGCC
>JBIOWL010000154.1:0-4798 GCA_044868645.1 Aestuariivirga sp. | reverse complement strand
AGCCAGCCCCTGATGTCTTCGTCGCTGATCTCCGCCAGCGGCTTTTGCGAAAGCGACTGGCGCAGAGCGCGGGAGACGGCACAGCAGGCAAGCCGCGCACCAATGTGCGCATGGCTGGCACTACCCGCGCCGTCCGAAACCGCCTGTACCAGAATCGATTCCCCGTTCTGGTGAAGTTCAAAAGCCGTGCCAAAGTCATCGCAGGGCGCGTTTCTGCGTAGGTGGGAAGTGCCTGTCGCCCGCGCACTCACCCACCGCCATTTGCCTGACCTCATTCAGCCACGGCCCATCCATCCGGTGCTTTCGGATTGGCGAGGGCCACCGCGTCGCTGACCTTTGACTTCGATACGGCCGAGAGCGAAGCGGATAGCCATTGGAACAGGTCCTGAAACTGCAGACCCTTCAGCATTAGTGGTTCGCGCACGCAAATCTGCTTGAGCTTCTCCATGTTGGCGCCCTCGACGCCAGCGGCAAAGAACATGAATGATTTATTGGCTTCGCCCTCCTTCACGAGCTTTGCGGCGTTCACGGTACTGTCTGACGGGCCGCCGTCCGTGATCAGGAAAACCCACGGCCGGTAGAAGGATATGCCATTCGAACGATAGGCTTCCTTCCTCAGCTTCAAAAGCTGCAGGCCCTGTTCAATGGCTGCACCCATGGGTGTGTCGCCTGCCACTTCAAGCTTCGGCGGCACGAAGTGCTGCATGCTGATGAAGTCATTCTGCACAGCGACCGGCCCGAAAGTGATGATGGCCACTTCAACCCTTTTTGACGCCAGAGAGTCCGCAAGAAGGGATTCGCGAAACGCCTCCAGGCCTGCATTGAGCTGTTTGATAGGTTCGCCGCGCATGGACACAGAATTATCCAGCAACAATAGAACGGGGCAACGATTTTCCGGGTTTTCCGCGAAAACCGCATCTTCAAATGGCCGCTGTTCAAACGGGTTGTCGTCCAAAGTCTCTGTTGAAAGGTCAGTCATGGTCAAGCCTCCTCGATGCACATGATTTGCGCTGTAAGGTGATGAGCTTGCAACAAGGAGTCAATAAGGAGTCAATTTTACGGCGTTGTGGCGGGTATGGAGAATGTGGCCGGCATTTGGTGCAAATGGATCACAGCGCATCAAGGACTTAGACGTAACATCTGTTGCTTGGTTGCCACATCCGCCGGAAAATGCAGTGGACTGGCAATGAAGATACTTTGTTGCGGTTGATAATGTTGCGCGGCCCTTTGAGTTCGATCGCTTTTGGTTTCGCTACTCATTTTCAGAGAACAGAGACATTGCGGCAAAAACCAACTGTTCATTGCCGGACGCCAAGCTGCCATCCGGCATGACGGGAGTATCCTCAAGCCCGGTCCGGATTCCGTGGCCGCGCCTGATGGCTCTCCGGTCGACGCTCCAAAGCGCTATGCCTTCTCCGTGATGGACCTGCTGGAGCGCGATGCGATGGTCAGCCAACAGAGTTTCGATTGCCTCAGCGTGCAGAACGGCATCGTGAGGGGCTTCATCCAGGGGTTCAACCATAACCCGGGTGCAGCGGGAGGCGATGCCGTTGCGGATAAACTGATGGGCATCTTCGAGGGCCAATAAACCAGCTTCAATGCCGATGTTCTTGGACAGCAACACATCAACCAACTCGACGATGCCTTCCTCTCCCTGGTTTGCAGTCACAAGGTCGGGAAGGATTTCCCAAGACTTTATAAGCGCCAACCTGCGCCCTGGATCAGGTTCAATTGCCGCTGAGGTTGAAAGCGAGATCGGTATGCCAGGACAAGCAGCGCGGACCGCCAATAATGCGGCGGCACAATATTTTGGATCAAAGGTTTCGCAACCACGGTCGTCATAGGGATGGAGATGCACGGAAGAGGCCCCGGCCTTTACGGCCAATTGCGTGTCCTTCGCCAATTCTGCGGGCGTGCGAGGCACCGCCGGATGAACACGGTTCCCGTTCAGGGCGGCTTGGACAAATGTGTGCTTTATCATCTATCTGGATCCTGTCTGATCGCGGAGAAAGTGACATGAAGACCGAAGGTGGGTGTCTGTGCAAGTCGGTGCGGTTTTCGGTGGAGGGCGAGCCGCTTGTGACGCGCGTGTGCTGGTGCCGGCTGTGTCAATACCTCAGCGGCGGCAACGGCATGGTGAGCGTCTGCTTTCGTTCCGAAAGCTTGAAGGTCAGCGGCAAGGTTCAATGGTTTGAGAGCATTGCTGATAGCGGCAACCGGATGGAGCGCGGCTTCTGCCCCGCCTGTGGCACACCACTTTTCAGCAAGACAGAGGCAAGGCCGCATTTGGTTTTCATCCGTGCCGGATCGCTTGATAATCCGAGTCTGATGGCGCCAGCGCAAACCATCTGGACAAAGGAGGCGCCCGGTTGGGCTTGTATTTCTCCGGATATTCCGCAGGTCCCCGATCAGCCGCCGCCGCCCAAATAGGCTGGTTTGACACCTTCAAATTTTCTCCATCGGCGGGCTCGACCCGCCGACCCAGATAGACATGAGACAGGAAATCCCGGCTGTAAGGACCCATTCTTCGGCATGATGTGATGAACATCGCGGTTGCGGAAAGACTGGATCGGCGGGTCGAGCCCGCCGATGGAGGGAGGGGGAGGCGGCGTTGGTCAGTTTGACAGGCACCCCCCAATCGGCTACAGCCACGCCATTCCACGGGGCCTTTGGCCCCGTTTGCTTGCCCGTGAACCTCATTTTGATGGTTCTGTCGGCCGGGAGACCGGTGTCCAGGAGGGTGGGCTCCAACATCAACAGTTGGGGCTGTAAAGTCGCAAAGCATTTGCGCCTTCGCGCCTCCACGCATTTTGAGAGAACGACATGACGAAGCGTGCAAACGCAAAGTACAAGATCGACCGCCGCATGGGCCAGAACATCTGGGGGCGGCCGAAGTCTCCGGTGAACAAGCGGGAATACGGCCCCGGCCAGCATGGCCAGCGGCGCAAGGGCAAGCTTTCCAACTTCGGCACGCAGCTGCGCGCCAAGCAGAAGCTCAAGGGCTATTACGGCAATATTTCCGAGCGGCAGTTCCGCGGTCTTTATGAGGAAGCGATCCGCATGACGGGCGACTCGTCTGAGAACCTCATCGGCCTTCTCGAGCGCCGCCTCGCCACTGTTGTCTATCGCGCCAAGTTTGTCTCGACCGTGTTCCAGGCCCGCCAGTTCGTGAGCCATGGCCATGTGAAGGTGAACGGCAAGCGCGTCACCATTCCTTCGATCCGTCTCAAGGTGGGCGATGTGGTGGAACTTTCGGCCCGGGCCAAGGAACTCGTCAGCGTGCAGGAAGCGCAAGCCTCTCCTGAGCGCGACACGCCGGACTATGTGGAAGTGGCTGGCGGTTCGGTCAAGATGACGCGCATTCCGTCGCTGGGCGATGTTCCCTATCCGGTGCAGATGGAACCAAATCTGGTGGTGGAATATTATTCGCGCTGACCTTTAGAAGCGAAACGACTTGCAAGGGCGGGATTTTTCCCGCCCTTTTTTCACAATCCGATTCTATCAATGCACGAGCCCAATGGGCGCATGCCTTGCTCCCCGGATTGTGAACGAAAATTAAAGGAACCATTCGCTCCTCCCACGGTTTTGCGCGGGTAGTCCACGCCAGAGGAGTAAGGATGATGAGACTTCTTATCGCACTAACAGCACTTGGTCTTGCCGCGGCTCCGGCCGCCTTTGCGCAGGGCGTTGAAACGCAATCGGCTCTTCCTGTGATCAAGGATGGCCAGTGCTACAACACAGCGGCGGAAACAACGCCGGCCGAGGATCAGTCGAAGTGCCGTGAGGCCTTGGGAATGCAAGGAGGCCAGGACAACACCACTACTGGTTCCACCACTCCGCTTCCCAGCCCGCCCACTCCCACTCCCAACCCGCAATAGGCGACACAGCGCAGGGCCGGTTCCAATCTTGGGGCCGGCTTTGCCTGCTGAAGCTCAGTGCAGGCGCCACTCGGTGTTCACATGCTTGAACTCATGTGGGCCGATGATGGAGGCATGGGCGATGCGGACGCTGTGTAGCGGGCCATCGAGATTGCGCTCCCAGTAATCGAGAAACTGCTTCAGGCGGGGAAACCTGGGTGCATGGTCATAGTCCTGCCAGAGGAAGCTCTGCAGGATGTGGCGATGATCCGGCATGCGATAGAGAATTTCCGCCGTGGTGAGACTCCATCCCAGAAGCTGCTTTTCCAGGACACTGCCAGTCATGCTTTTCTCCTGCCGCAAATTTAGAAACGCATACTGGCAAAAGAGTGTTCGCTAATCCCGTGAAGGAAGACTTAACGGAAGATTGGCAGCGCAAGGCCGCGAGTGCTGAAAACTCCTGCCTCTCCGCCGTCGAGCAGTTCGGCGGTTATCAGACCGTCCGCACAAGAACAGCAATCACCCGGCAGTCGCTGCTCGCCTAGAGCATCGCGCGGTCAATTGGAATCATCATCTATCAATTGACCGCGATAACGATGCTCTACATTCCATAACTTAGCGCAACTTTTCTCTCTCAAGTCGTTCCGACTTGATCGTCCGTTGCGCTTAGGCCCGCGAGTTGGTTTATCTTTTCTGACGTTGATGATTTCTCCTTGGTTTGCAGTTTCGGTTTTATGGGGTTGTGAAAGCGGGTCCTGCCGCTTTTGCCGTGCACTCTGCATGAGCAGGCAGCCAGAAGTTCACTCCCCAAAGATTTCTCTCCCACGTCGTCTTCGTGATCGGCTCAAGACTATTGCTGGGAGAGGAAAGGGTGGGAGTTCTTACCCACTGCTGGAATGTAGCGAGAAGTAGCATTTTCACCGCGCGGTGTCAAGGACTAT
>JBIOWL010000153.1:0-3233 GCA_044868645.1 Aestuariivirga sp. | reverse complement strand
CGGCGGGCCGCCTTCAGTTCCGCGTCATCGACGGTCACGCCCATGGCTTTCAGCACATCGGCGGCGGAAAGTTCCCCACGCCCAACGGCGGCAAGTGCATCATCGGCGTTCTTGTGACCGAGACGCTGTACGGATTTGCTCAAGGCCTTTTCGGTGAATGTGGCCTTGTGCTGCTCCATCAGCTTGATCACCATGTCGCGGCCGAGGCCGGCAAACTGCTTGCGTACGGCGGCGCGGGTGGCGCGGCGGATGGCGGCCTTGGCCTTGCCAGTTACGGCAATCGCTTCCCAGGCAGGCGGCGGCACCTGTGCCTCGGAACGGATGATCTGCACTTCATCGCCGTTCTGAAGTTGTGTCACCAGCGGCACCACGCGGCCGTTGATCTTGCAGCCGACACAACTGTCTCCAACCGATGTGTGAACAGCATAAGCGAAGTCGATGGGTGTTGCGCCGCGCGGCAGTGCGATCAACTGTCCCTTGGGCGTGAAGCAGAACACCTGGTCGTGGAAGAGTTCGAGGCGGGTATGTTCGAGGAATTCCTTGGGGCTGTCGCCCTCTTGCAGCACTTCCATGAGGTGGCGCAGCCAGCGGTAGGCATTGGATTCCGCCATGGCCTCGCTCATGCCCTGCTCGGCCATCTGAGCGCTTGAAGCTTCCTTGTAGAGCGCATGGGCGGCAACGCCGCGCTCGGCGATCTCATGCATGATGCGGGTGCGGATCTGCAGTTCGACCCGCATGTGATGGGGACCTACGATGGTGGTGTGCAGCGAACGGTAATCGTTCTGTTTCGGGTTGGAGATGTAATCCTTGAAGCGGTCCGGCACTACGCGCCACTTCTGATGTACAAGGCCCAGAGCCCGGTAGCAGTCCTCCATCTTTTCAACAATCACGCGGAATCCGAAAATGTCCGAAAGCTGGTCGAGCGACAGGTGCTTGCGCTCCATCTTGCGCCAGATCGAATAGGGCCTTTTCTCGCGACCCTTCACCTTGGCCTTGAGACCATGTGATTTGAAAAGGTCTTGAAGTGCCTCCTCAATTTCCTTCAGGACGTCACCGCTTTCTTCGTGTAGGCGCGCGATACGATCTTTAATCGTCTTGTTAGCATCGGGATTGATGATGCCGAAAGCGATGTCCTCCATCTCGTCGCGGATGACCTGCATGCCCATGCGGCCTGCCAGCGGCGCGTAGATGTCCATGGTTTCTTCGGCGATGCGCAAGCGCTTCTCGGGGCTGACATGGCCGAGCGTGCGCATGTTGTGGAGGCGATCTGCCAATTTCACCAGCAAAACCCGCACATCTTTCGACATGGCGAGCAAGAGCTTACGCAGGTTTTCGGCCTGGGTTGCCTCTCGGGTGACGCGGTCAAGCTGCTTGATCTTGGTGAGACCATCGACCAGCGCGGCGATTTCCGGGCCGAAGCGCTCCTGGATTTCCTGTTGCGTCGTTTCGGTGTCTTCGATCGTATCGTGCAGAAGCGCCGCGGCAATCGTGGCATCATCCAGCTTCATGTCGGCAAGGATGGCGGCAACTTCGAGAGGATGATTGAAATAGGCCTCGCCTGAAGCGCGTTTCTGGTTGCCATGGGCCTTCATGGCATAGACATAAGCGCGGTTGAGCAGGTCTTCGTCGGCCTCCGGGTGGTAGGCCGTGACCCGCTCGACCAGCTCGTATTGGCGCATCATCACTTTAGTTTACGCAACAAAAAAGCCGGGAGATAGTCCCGGCTGATTTGTTCGTATATCGCGGTGGATATCAGTAACCGTTACGCTGGCTGCCGGGGCTTTCGGCGGGCGGCATGCCTTCGAGACCACGGAGCAGTTCTTCCTCGGTCATCTGTTCCATGGCCGGACCTTCGTCAGCGGTTTCATTAACCATGATCATGTCGCCCGACTGGGCAATGAGTGGCACTTCCTCAGTCTCGGGCTCGTCCACTTCAACATGCTTTTGCATGGCGTGAATATACTCTTCACGCAGATCATCTTTGTTGATGGTCTCGCCCGCGATTTCGCGCAAAGAAACAACCGGATCCTTGTCGCGGTCGCGATCAATCGTCAGGGGTGCGCCCTGGGACAGCAGGCGGGCGCGGTGGGCCGCCAGCAGAACCAGCTCGAAACGGTTGGGTAACTTGTCGATGCAGTCTTCGATGGTGACACGCGCCATGAAGCTCAAACTCCTAAGAATGGGTGAATTGGGGCTGTCTCTAGCGAGATAACCCACACAAATCAAGCACAAAGCCTGTCAAGCGCGTCACATCCATCCCAAACAGGAATGGTGCGGTCGAAAGGACTCGAACCTTCACGGGTCTCCCCGCTACCACCTCAAGGTAGTGCGTCTACCAATTCCGCCACGACCGCATATGCCGCACTTTTCACGGCGGGGCGGGCATTAACAGGCGTTCGCATTTCGCGCAACCCCTGCGCAAAGATCCCGAATGGTTACCAGCAGCTAAAGATATTCGTCTGCAATTACATAGAGTTGGCCCGCGCGCTTGAACGGCGGCGCAAGACCTCACTGTTAAGGTGAGCCCACAACAACTCCGAATGGGGCGTCAAAACATGAAGGTCTTGTCCGCAGTGGGAGCGGCACTTTTGGCAACCGTCCTGCAAACTGGATATTCAGCGGCGACAGGCACCGGCGGTGAAAACACGCTGCTGCACGGCGTCGCCGCACGCGAATATGCCGCAACGCTTCCGCCTGTCGGCTTTGTCCGTTTCTGCATGGCCAACCCGAAGGAATGCGCAAAATATTCCATGGCCGAGCGCATGGGGCCGACAAGGATCATCATGACGCAAGCAAAGTGGAACCTGCTCTATCAGGTCAACACTTTCGTCAACAGTCAGATCCGGCCTGTGAGCGATCAAGAGCTCTATGGCCAACCGGAACACTGGACCTACCCCGCCACTGCCGGCGATTGCGAGGATTATCTGCTGCTGAAAAAGCGCAAGCTCGAGCAGCTTGGCTTTCCAGCCCGCGACCTGCGCATCACCGTGGTGCTGCAGGAAAAGGGTGAGGGCCATGCGGTGCTCACAGTGACAACCAATGAAGGCGACTTCGTTCTCGACAACAGGCGCAACGACATCCTGCTGTGGAGCGACACGCAATACACATTCCTCAAGCGCCAGTCCGGCGATGACCCCAAGCGCTGGGTGGCGCTGGTCGCTGCACCTCCTGCGCAAGCGGGCAGCACGGCTGCCAGCAACAAGTGAGGAATTGAGTTAGGCCCGGCCGGCGTC
>JBIOWL010000152.1:0-2391 GCA_044868645.1 Aestuariivirga sp. | reverse complement strand
ACGGTGCGGGCCGCCATGTTGCGCACATGGGCGCGCAGCAAACGTTCCTGGCCCTTCGGTGACACCACAAAGCCAATGCGCAAGCCCGGCGCCAGTGTCTTTGAGAGACTGGTGACGTGGAAGGTGCGTTCGGGGGCGAGTTCAAAGAATGTCGGCGGCTGCACACGCTCATCGAGCAGGCGGAAGATGTCATCCTCGATGATGGTGAGATCGAGTTTCCTTGCAACGGCGACGATTTCCTCGCGGCGCTTGCGGCTCATGGTGTGGGTTGTCGGGTTCTGCAGTGTCGGCACGATGTAGAGAAGGCGCAACGGATGCTGTTTCGCCGCCGCCTCCAGCGCATCGGGCATCAAGCCATCGGCATCCATGGCCATGGGCACGGGCGTTAGGTGGGCGTTGCGGAAGGTGGTGCGGAGCATGGCATAGTTGATGCGCTCGGCTGCCACATGATCACCCGGATTGGTAAGGGCCTCAAGCACCGTGATCAATCCGAGATGGGCGCCGGCGGAAATCACCACCTGGGATTCTTCCGCTTCGATGCAAGAGCGCTTCAGCCATTTCACCGCCATGGCGCGGTGGAGCGGAAAGCCTTCAGGCGGCGCGTAGTCGAGCAGCGAGAGTTTCCGCGGATCGCGCATCACAAATTGCAGGGCCGCATCAAACTCCGATGACTTGACGATGGGCGGTGGAATGGCACGGGAGAGATCGATGATGCCGTCATCTTCGCTTGCCGGTACATTGAGCGCGGTGACGCCGCGCGGGCGTTTGACATAGCTGCCGCGGCCCACTTCGCCGGAAAGGAGGCCACGGCTTTCCGCTTCCTTATAGGCTCTGGTGATGGTGCCGAGCGTCACGCCCAGTTTCCAGGCGAGGTCGCGCTGGGGCGGTAATCTTGTGCCCTCCTGCAGCACGCCTGCTGCGATGTCCTGACTCAAACTGTCAGCAATGGCGAGGTACAATGGCTTGCTGCGGTCGAGATCGGGCTGCCAAATTGTCATGGTAACAATATTCCGATTGTATCAAGGACTGCATCAAGGTACATTGAACAATCAGCCAAATCAAGCGTTAATGTGGCTTTTTGTGGCAGATACATTCGATACAATCAGGAGCCTGTCATGCGGAACTATGTTCTTTCGGAAGCCCAGTCACGTGAGGCCTATGGCCGTCTCACGATTGTTGCGCGCGTTCTCCGGAACTGGCGCCACCGCAAAGACCTGAAAAAGCTCCGGGCCATGGATGACCATATGCTGCGCGACATGGGCATTACGCGCGATGAGATCGCGCGGCTTTCCAGCCTGCCGCTCACCGCCGATGTCGAGTGGGAGCGGGACAGGCTGGAGAGGCTGAGGTAGCAATCGTTGCGGTTGCGAACCTTCCAATAATTCTCCATGGGCGCACTTGATGCGCCCACCCAGCGCAAGAAAAAACTGGGTCGGCGGGTTGATCCCGGATCAAGTCCGGGACGCCGATGGAGAAAGTTATTGTGAGATTGCCTACTCCGTCAGGAAATAGGTGATCGTGGTAACGACGCGCACCTTCTTGTTCACCTGCTTTTCCGGGCGGTCGTTGGGGATTTCAATCGCCGGCGTGATCTCGATGATGCCCTGGTTGGCGCTCTGGATATCGCCAACCTTGGCGCCCGATTCCGTGGCGAATTTGTCGGCGGCCTCCTTGGCGCGCTTGGTTGCCTCGGTCAGCATCTCGCCCTTCAAGTCATTGACGCCGGTGAAGATGAAAGAAGGGCCAGCGTTGTAGGCATCGGCGGAGAAGACAACGCCTGACTTCAAAAGATCGCCAATCATGCGCGCAGAGTTCTGCAGCTTGTCGACGTCGCCGGAGCGCACCAGCAGATCCTCGGTCAGCACGAAGCGGCTTTCCTCCGGTGTTGATTGCGCGTTGTAGCCGGCAATCCTGTCTTCAACCTGGATGTTCTGCACCTGCATGTCCTGGTCGGTGAAGCCATTGCCTTTCAGGAAATTCTTGACCGAAGTTTCAGACTGTTCAAGCCTTGCGCGCGCTTCTTCCAGTGTGGGGCCGGTCGTTACAAAACGGATGGGCCAGAAGCCGAGGTTTGCTTTCACCTCGCGCTCCGACAATCCTTTCACGGTGACGACCCTGAAGCCCAACCTGCTTTTGATGAGGCTTTCGCCGGCAAGATAACCGGCTGAAGCAACGCCGAGCCCGATCAGGGCTCCGGCCAGAATCCGAGACAAAGATGACATGATTTTCGCGTCCGCACATGCGCCCCCGCGCATTGGCGGGGCTTATCTCCGGCGATTGCGGTGAGATCAAGGCACCTAGAGCAGCCGACGGTCTTTGACCGTCGACAAGCTGCTCTAGCACTTTGAATCGGGCGCATCTTTCCACTCGCAAGTCATCCAACTTGCTCGC
>JBIOWL010000151.1:0-6562 GCA_044868645.1 Aestuariivirga sp. | reverse complement strand
GTCCTCCGCTGTGCTGCCATATTATTGGATCTGGCCCGATCTTTGGGGCTGGATGCTGCTCATTGTCAGCGGGGCAGCGGGAGCATTGGGACATCTTTGTATCATTCGCGCGTTTCAATCAGCACCTGCCTCTGTGGTGGCGCCCTATTCCTACAGTTCCCTGCTCTGGGCGGTGATTTTCGGTTTCCTGATCTGGGGCGACTGGCCGACCGCCAATGTCTGGGTGGGAGCGGCACTGATGGTTGCCGCAGGCCTCTATATTTTCATTCGCGAAAGAACCTTGGCGGGCCGTGGCCGCGCCACACAGCTCTCTGCCGCCGACAAGGCGGACATCGGCGCTGCATGAATCTGTCCGGTGTCTTAGCGCGCTTTCCGACCGCGTGGGATCACGCGGTCGAAAAAGAATTCGCGCCAAAGTAATATCTTGGAGCAAATTCGCTTCGCGGACCTTCGGTTCTTATCGACCAAGTCTGCAACTTGGTCGGAATTTGCTCTGGAGTCTCACTCCGCTTACTTTGCTAGTCGGACTCTGCCTTCTTGGCGTCAGCAGCCATCCGTTCCAAGCGCTCCGCCTCCCCTTCGGGAATGGGCGCTCGATTTGCGCTGCTGAAGGCTTCATAGTAAGAGACTTCAAGGAAGCCTTGGAGATTCTTGAGGCCTGCTGTTTTCGCCATGTTCCGGAGTTCCAGCAACATGTCGGCGATGTATTGGGCAGTTTCTTTCGCAGGAATTTCCGCACCGAGATTGAGCCGATCCCCGGTGCTAGTCTTCTGGTTGTGTTCCTGGGCGCTAATCGGTGTCATGTTGTTCTGAGAGGAACTGGTTCTCACTATATATAGTAGAAAGTGATTCTCTGAAACAACTTTAGCTTGCATTTATCGTCTAACAAGGTGATTGCAGATCGAATCCTTGCCAGTGAATTGGGTTCCTTCTATGAGCAACGCCGCCCGAGCCTTGGTGCAAAGGCTTGTGGGCATGCCCTTGTTTGGGCCGAAAGCGACCCCCACATGGACATTTGAATGACTGTTGTCGTCGTAGAATCCCCTGCAAAAGCAAAGACCATCAACAAATACCTCGGCAAGGACTTTACGGTTCTGGCTTCCTACGGTCATGTTCGCGACCTTCCGGCCAAGGACGGTTCAGTCCGGCCCGCTGAGGATTTTGCCATGGACTGGGAGGTGGACAGCAAGTCCGCCAAACGCATAGCGGATATTACCAAGGCGCTCGACGGATCCGACAGAATCATACTTGCCACCGACCCTGACCGGGAAGGCGAAGCCATTTCCTGGCACCTCATTGAAATCCTGAAGCGCAAGGGCGCGCTCAAGGGCAAGGCGGTGCAGCGGGTGGCTTTCAACGCCATCACCAAGCAGGACGTGCTTGAGGCCATGAGCCATCCGCGGGAGGTCGACCTCTCGTTGGTTGATGCCTATCTCGCCCGAAGGGCGCTGGATTATCTCGTCGGCTTCACGCTCTCGCCCGTGCTGTGGAGAAAGCTGCCGGGCGCCCGTTCGGCGGGCCGTGTGCAATCTGTGGCGCTCCGGCTTGTCTGCGATCGCGAACTTGAGATCGAAGCCTTCAAGTCGCAGGAATACTGGACCATTGATGGGACGTTCACGACGCCCGCAGGCGCTTCCTTCAGCGCCGGCCTGCAGCAGATCGATGGCAAGCGGCTCGAGAAACTCGCAATTCCAAACGAGGCGGAAGCCCGCGCCATCCACAAGGCACTGCAGGACAGCAATTTTTCCGTCGCATCGGTGGAAAGCAAACCAACGCGGCGTCATCCCTTTCCGCCCTTCCGCACCTCTACCTTGCAGCAGGAAGCATCGCGCAAGCTGGGCTTTTCCGCCTCGCGCACCATGCAGGTGGCACAGAAGCTCTATGAGGGTGTTGATGTTGGCGGCGAGACGGTGGGCCTCATCACCTATATGCGCACGGACGGCACCGATCTCGCCGGTGAAGCCATTGCGGCGGCGCGCAATACGATCCTGAAGGCCTATGGCGAACCTTACCTTCCCTCGGTCCCACGAAAATACACAAGCAAGCTGAAGAACGCGCAGGAAGCCCATGAGGCCATCCGTCCGACGGATCCGGGGCGCATGCCGGACAAGGTGAAGCGCCATCTGGATCAAGACCAATTCGCGCTTTACGACCTCATCTGGAAGCGCACCATCGCCTGCCAGATGGAGAGCGCCGAAATCGAGCGGACGACTGCTGACATTTCCGCAGATGGCAGTGACGGTAAGGCCTATAGCTTCCGGGCCAATGGCTCCGTCATCAAGTTTGACGGGTTCCTGCGTCTCTATAACGAAGACCTGGATGACGGCGAAGATGAAGACTCACGCCGTCTGCCGCCGATGGCGATGGGCGACAGGATTGGCGTCACCAAGATCGAGCCCACGCAACATTTCACCGAACCGCCGCCGCGCTATTCGGAAGCATCGCTTACAAAGAAGCTGGAAGACCTCGGCATCGGCCGGCCGTCAACTTACGCCAGCATCATGTCGACGCTGCGTGACCGTGGTTATGTGCGGCTCGAGAAGAAGCGCCTGATCCCGGAAGACAAGGGCCGCGTGGTGACGGCGTTCCTCGAGTCCTTCTTCATGCGGTACGTCGAATATGACTTCACGGCCAACCTTGAAGAGCAGCTGGACCGCGTCTCCAACGGTGAAATCCACTGGAAAGAGTTGCTCGCCGAATTCTGGAAAGAGTTCACCACGGCGCTTGATGACGTGAAGGACCTGCGCGTCACTCAGGTCATCGATGCGCTCAATGATCTGCTTGCGCCGCACATCTTTCCCGAACCTAAGGATGGCGGCAATGCACGCGTCTGCCCTTCCTGCGGCACCGGAAACTTGTCGCTCAAGCTCGGCAGGTTCGGCTCCTTTATCGGCTGTACGAATTATCCCGACTGCAAATATACGCGGCCCATGACAGTCCCTGCAGAGGGCGTTGAGGCCGTGCCCGCCGATGGCATTGTGCTTGGCACTGATCCTGAAACGGGTGCGCAGGTGACGCGGCGCATCGGACGCTTTGGCCCCTACTTGCAACTTGGCGAGCCGGTCGAAGACGAAAAGCCCAAGCGCGCCTCCATTCCAAAAGGCACTGATCCGGCGGGTGTCACGCTTGAACAGGCGCTTCGTTTGCTGTCACTGCCGCGTGAGGTTGGCACTCATCCGGAAACACAGACTCCTATTGTCGCCAATTTCGGGCGCTTCGGGCCTTACATCCTGCATGACGGCGTCTATGCCAATCTGGAGTCGCCTGAAGATGTCTACACCATCGGCCTCAACCGCGCGGTGGATCTGCTTGCCGCCAAGCGTGCAAAGGGCCCATCAACGCGTGGGCGGCCAGGCGCATTGCGCGATCTCGGCCAGCATCCGGAAGGCGGCGCTGTCCAGGTGTTTGGCGGGCGCTATGGTGCGTATGTGAAGCATGGCAAGGTGAATGCGACCATCCCGAAAGACAAGACGCCGGAATCGATCACGCTCGATGAGGCAGTGGCGCTGATTGCCGAGCGTTCAGGCAAGCCTGCAGGCAAGCGCCCCAAGGCCAAGACCTCGCGCAAAGTAAAGCGCGACACAAGCGCCACGCCTGCGCCGAAGGCCAAACGTGCCAAAAAGACCGCACCCGCCGCGTAAGCGGCCTGGTAACCGGCCTGGCCGGCAGCCCTCAACCGGCGCACTTCCCAGTGAAAGTGAAATTCTGGCCTTTGTCGCCAATGCACCGGGGCGCGTTGGCAAACGCGACATCGCCCGGGCCTTTGGCATCAAGGGTAATGCGAAACTCGCGCTCAAGCATCTTCTCAAGACCGCGGAACACAAAGGCGTGCTTTCACGCAAAGGCCGGAAGATGCAGGCCGATGGCACGCTCCCATCCGTCGCGCTCGTCGAGGTCACGGCAATCAATGAGGATGGCGATGTCATCGCCCTTCCGGTTGAATGGGACGAAGATCGCTTCGGCGCGAGGCCCGAGGTTCTTCTGCGCGGCAATGGTGCGGCGGCGCCCGGCATGGGTGATCGTGTTCTCGTCAAGGTGGAGAGGCTGGCAAGCGGCTATGTGGGGCAATCGCTTCGCGTCGATCGTCCGCCTCCGGACCGCATTGTCGGTGTATTCCGCAAGCGGGCGGGAGGCGGCGGCTGGGTGAGCGCCACCGCCAGAAAAGACCGCTTCGAGTATTCGGTCTCGCATGGTGATGAAAACGGTGCGGAAGATGGCGAGCTGGTCTCCGCGGAAGTCTTGCGGCGCGCCGCCCGTGGCCAGGCACAGGCGCGCATCCGCAACCGGCTCGGCGCTTCGGATGATCCGCGCAACACCTCGCTCATCGCCATTCAATCCCATGGCATTCCCGTGGAGTTTCCCGACGCGGTGACAAAAGAAGTAGCGGCGCTCAAACCGTTTCGTCACGAAGGACGCGAGGACCTGCGCCCTCTTCCGCTCATCACCATCGATCCGGCGGATGCGCGAGACCATGATGATGCGATCTGGGCAGAACCTGATAGCGATCCCGCAAATCCCGGCGGTCACAAGCTCACCATCGCCATCGCCGATGTCGCCGCCTATGTGACAGCGCAATCCGCCCTTGATCGCGAGGCGCGGCGGCGCGGCAATTCGGTCTATTTTCCCGATCGCGTCGTTCCCATGCTGCCGGAGCGTCTTTCGAATGATCTCTGCTCCCTGAAGGAAGGCGAAGACCGGCCGGCGCTGGTGTGCCAGCTCATCATTGATGGCAATGGCGGCACTAGAAAGCGCCATTTCACGCGGGCCATCATCCGTATTGCCGCGGGCCTGGCATATGAGGATGCCCAGGCTGCCATTGAGGGAGGCGGCTCGCGGAAGGCCCGGGAGATGCTCAAACCTGCATTGCATCCCCTGTGGAACGCATATCAGGTCTTACGCAAGGCGCGCGACAAGCGAGGGCCCCTCGAGCTTGAGTTGCCCGAGCGCAAAATCATCCTTGATGAGGACGGCCGCTTTGCGGGCGTCAGGATACCGCCCAGGCTTGAGGCGCACAGGCTTGTCGAAGAATTCATGATCCGTGCCAATGTGGCGGCGGCGGAAGTCCTCAATGACAAGCGCACGCCCCTGCTCTTCCGGGTTCACGAGGAGCCTTCGACGGAAAAACTGCGCAGCTTGTCAGACTTCCTCAGAACCGTGCAGATTCCCTTTGCGCTTGGGCAGGTCATGCGGGCCAAGACCTTCAACCGCATTCTTGCAGCAGCCAAGGGCACGATGAATGAACGCCTGGTTCATGAAGTGGTGCTGCGCAGCCAGGCACAGGCGCTCTATGCGCCCAAGAATGCCGGCCATTTTGGCCTTGGCCTTGCCAATTATGCCCATTTCACCTCGCCGATCCGCCGCTATGCGGATCTCATCGTGCATCGGGCGCTCATTTCCGCGCTACGGCTTGGCAATGATGGTCTGTCGGGCACAGATATTTCCCAGCTTGAGGAAACCGCAGAGCTGATTTCCGCTGCCGAGCGACGCGCCATGATAGCGGAACGCGAAACGGTCGATAGGCTCGCTGCTTCCTTTCTCGCAGGCAAGCTGGGGGCAACGTTTGAAGGAAAAATCGGTGGCGTGGTGGGTGCAGGTCTTTTCGTCGTGCTCGATGAAACGGGCGCCGATGGTTTTCTTCCCGTATCGAGCCTTGGCCATGAAAGATTTGAATTGCATCAGGCCCGCCATGCACTGGTGGGAAACCGCAGCCGCAAGGCCTATCAGCTGGGTGATCCAATCACAGTGCGGCTGGTCGAGGTCGCTCCGCTCAAAGGCGGCCTGAAGTTCGAGTTGGCGGGTGAAGGCGTGCAAGCGACTGCAACGGGCAAGAAAAAACCTGGAAAGCGTTCCCGGCGGTAGCAAATTCCGGCCAAGTTGCAGACTTGGCCGACAAGAATTTGCTCCAACATATTACTTTGGCGCGAGTTCGCTTCGCGGACCTTCGGTTCTCCGCGACCGCGTGTTTCCACGCGGTCGGAAAACGCGCCGAGCGTTGCGGCAGGTTGCCGCTGCGCGCATCCGCTGGCTGTTTCCGGGGCGGTTCCCGTGGCAGGCAAGACTCGTGTCAGGATTTGAACATAGAAGCTGGCTGCCGGCAGGACTGCGCGGGTTGCGATGCAAATGCCCTTCCTGTGGCAAGGGCAAGCTTTTTTCCGGCTACATCACGGTCGAACCCCACTGCAGCAATTGCGGCCTCAATTTCCAGCACCAGAGAGCGGATGACGCCCCTCCGTATTTCTCCATTTTTATTGCCGGGCACATCGTCGTTCCCCTGCTGCTGGTGACGGAAAAACTGTGGGCGCCGCCCTTGTGGCTGCATTTTGTCATCTGGCTGCCGCTGACCCTCATTCTGGTCCTGTGGCTGTTGCCGCGCGTCAAGGGGGTCACCATCGGCCTGCAATGGGCCTTCAGGATGCATGGATTCAGTACCGAGCAGGAAAGCGATGGCCAACCCCGTGAAACTTGACTTTCCGGGGGCAATGGGGTCTATCGCCGCCAACAGATAATTTGGAGCTACCCATGGCCAAAGGCACAGTCATCAAGATCAAGCTGCAGTCATCTG
>JBIOWL010000150.1:0-2029 GCA_044868645.1 Aestuariivirga sp. | reverse complement strand
GGCCTATATGAAGCCGCTTCTGCAATCACCGCTGCATTCGCTGCGGGCGGACCTCCTTGAATTTGCGGGTCGCAACGGCGTGGTGTTGTAGGTTGGCGCGTGCCCTCTCCCGCCCTTCGGGCACCCTCTCCCGTCTTTGCCGGGAGAGGGCAAATCGCACCGCATCGCCCTCCCCCGCGTCTTCGTGGGGGAGGGTCCGCGAAGCGGGGGAGAGGGCCTGCTCTGCCCTACAACACCACCCCATTGCGCCTGGCGAATTCCTGGAGATCGGCCCTATGCCCGTTGGGGAACCACGGACTGTGAATTGCGTTTTGGTCATAATGGGCAATTGGGCCCTTTGTGATGAGGAGCGCGCCATGGATTGGAACCGCATTAAAGGCAATTGGAAGCAGCTGAAGGGAAAAGCCAAGCAGCAATGGGGTGAACTGACCGACGAAGACCTTGATGTCATCGAAGGTCGCCGCGATGAACTTGAGGGCCTCCTCCAAAGCCGTTACGGCTATGCCAGGGAAATGGCTCGCACCGAAGTGGACACGTGGCTGCGCGGACTCTAAGCGGGCGGCCGTCGCGCCTGCCCGCATCTATATCTGCGCATCCGAAAATTTCCGCTAGAAAGCGGCTCGGTAATTGATTGTGCTGTCGGCACCGTTGCAAGAACCGGAGTGAGTGAGATGTCGAAATCAATGCGTGCGTTTGCAATTATCATGGTGTTTGGATCTGCTGTGCTGTCGGGCTCTACTGCTGTTGCCAACCCATCAACTACTTGGGTTGGTGTGGCAGCGGGAAATCCCAACTTGGTCCAAATAGAAACCGCATGGGAGCGCAATCAGCAGGGCCGGCGCTGCCTCCATCGCACCGGAAGCTGCCGCTTTCTTCACCGTGGTTTCTATTATGAAAAGCGTTGGTGGACCCGTCCGCAGATCAGCGGAGGGACGAGGGCAAATCGTTATCACAGTGATAACTTCGTTTTTTACGATGATAATAAAGTTCGCCTTGGTCCGAGCCACCTTAATTGGTGCCAGAACCGTTATCGCTCGTACAATCCGCGAACCAATACATGGCGTTCCTACAGGGGCAGTGTGCGCCAGTGCTTCAGCCCATTCTCATGAGAGTGCACCAAATGCGTTAGGCTGGTTGGCCGACACCAGCAGCGCTGCTGGATGATGGCGTGGCCCTGCCGCTACAACACCACTCCATTCCGCCCGGCGAATTCCAGAAGATCGGCGCGCAGCGAATGCAGCGGCGATTGCAGCAGCGGCTTCATATAGGCCCAGAGCTTCGCCTGCTCGAGCGAGCGGATCATGGCTTTGACGGGACCGACACCGGAAGGAACCATGCTCATGGAGGTGAGGCCGACGCCCACCAGCCCCATGGCTTCCAGCGGCCTTCCGCCAAGCTCACCGCAGAGCGTGACTTTCTTGCCATGGGCTTCCGCCTTTTCAACGATAAGGCGCACCGCACCCAGTGCAGCAGGGCTCAAGGGATCATAACGGCCCGCAAGTTTCGGATTGCCCCTGTCCGAGGCAAAGAGAAACTGCACCAGATCGTTGGAGCCGATGGAGGCGAAATCGACAAGCGGCAAGAGCTGATCCAGCTGCCAGAGCAGCGATGGAATCTCAACCATCACGCCAAGCTTCAGCGAACGCGGCAGGGCATGGCCGCGCTGCACCAAGTACGACTTTTCGAGATCGACGATGTTCCGGCACTGCAGATATTCCGGCACATCGGCGATCATGGGGAACATGATCTTGAGGTCCTTGCCCGCCCCCGCCATCAGCATGGCACGGATCTGCAGGCGCAGGAGCGCCGGCCGCTCCAGCGACATGCGGATGGAGCGCCAGCCCATGGCCGGATTCTCCTCCCGCGGCTGGCGCAGATAGGGCAGCATCTTGTCGGCGCCGATATCGAGCGTCCTCAGCACCACAGGCTTGCCATTGGCCTGTTCGAGGATTTGCGAATAGTGCTTCACCTGCGCGGCAAGGCGCGGGAAACGCTGCGCCATCATGAACTGCAACTCGGTGCGGTAAAG
>JBIOWL010000149.1:0-4875 GCA_044868645.1 Aestuariivirga sp. | reverse complement strand
GCCGCCTTCGCCAATGCGCTTTCGCCCACCTATCCCGCTTCGGCGAAAGTCTTCCATGAAATGGCCGAGGAGGAGTATGAGCACCGCGACAGGCTCACCTCCGCCTACACGAAAAAATTCGGCGACTTCATTCCGCTGATTAGGAGAGCCGATGTTACGGGCTTTGTGCGCCACAAGCCCGCCTGGAACATCGCTGGCATGGGGATCGATGCCATGCGCGATCATGCCGAGGTGATCGAATTGGAGAATGCCCGCTTCTATACGCAGGCCGCAGCGCAGGCTTCCGATCTCGGCATCAAGGATTTGCTTCTGAAACTCGCGGCGGCGGAGAAGGGCCACGAGTCACTGGCAAGGAAACTTGGTCAGGAGCATGTGACGCTCGATGCCGCCGCTTCCGAAAAGGAAGCGGAACGGAGGCTCTTTCTTTTGCAGGTGATCCAGCCGGGGCTGGTGGGCCTGATGGATGGTTCCGTTTCAACGCTCGCTCCGCTTTTTGCTGCGGCCTTCGCCACAGGCAACACCTGGGAGACGTTTCTGGTGGGGCTCGCCGCCTCGGTGGGCGCGGGCATTTCCATGGGCCTTGCGGAGGGGCTATCCGATGACGGCAAGCTGACGGGCCGTGGCCATCCGCTGATCCGTGGAATATCGGCGGGCGTGATGACGACGGTGGGCGGCCTCGGCCATGCGCTGCCTTATCTCATTCCGGATTTTGCACTGGCCACATGGATTGCGGTCATCGTCGTCTTCTTCGAACTCTGGGCCATTTCCTGGGTGCGCTACAGATATATGGACACGCCCTTCCTCAAGGCGGCTTTCCAGGTGGCGGTTGGCGGATTCCTCGTTTTCTTGACAGGCATTGTGATCGGAAATGCGTGACCAAGAAAAACCGTCATTCCCGCCCCCGCCTTCGCGAGGGCAGGCTACGGCGGGAATCCCGCTTCACCTTAGTTAAGGCTGAATCAAAGCTGGACCCCTGCCTTCGCAGGGGTGACGGAAATGGAATAGAGTTTATCCCTCAAACGGTCCCTCAATGCCGAGCGTCTTCAGCAGCGAGTGATAGCGGTTGACCGAAAGCAGCAGCTTCTTGCCGTGGCGTTTCGACAATTCCGCACGGCCTGCGGCGTCAGTTGAAGACAGAGCACCCCAGATGCCCGCCATCGTTTCGGAAAGCGAACGAAGCTCACCGATGACCTTGCCATCGATGCGCGCCACATCATCGGCAACGACACGGCCCACGCCGGCAACCGTCTTCGCACCAGCCACGCTATAACCCTCCGGTACCGTGCCCTTGAGATTGGTGAGGCGCTTGTGGAGGATGCAATCGAAGATCTGGTCCACCGCCTGTTTCGCGCCTTCAACGCGCGACACATGCTCCGTATCCGCCGCCGCATGGGGCAGGAGTTCCACACGGCCCTTGTATTTCTTGGCAAGCGGCAGATAGGGAACGAGCGGACCGGAAAGCTTGCCCTTTTTGTCCTTGAAGATATCGGCATCGATCGCCGCAAAGCGCACGATGCCCGCCTTCATCGCCTTGTCGAGGCCCTTGGCATCAACGCACTCGCCCCGGTCATAGTTGAGAACGACGGAACCTCTGTTGAGGCGCTTCAGCACCTCGAAATTGACCTCGCCTTCATTGGCAAAGCGTTTCGCCTTTGCATCATAAGGGCCGAGGCCTGTGTGGATGGAGAGCACATCGGCGCCAGTCGCTGCCTCTTCCTCGGTGGCACAGAAGGTGAAGCCCTCGCTCTCGATCCATTCCCTGTGGCGGGGCCGCGCATGGACCTTCACGTTCATGTGAAAGGCGGCGGCGAGTTTCGCCAGTTCGCGCCCGATATTGCCATAGCCGATGATGGCGATGGTCTTGCCTTCGAGCTTCTCGGTTGGAAACTCCTTGAGATGCTTGCCTGTATCGAAACGGCCCGCAACAGAGCGCTTGTGCAGTTCGTCGGTCGGCAGATCAGGCATGACACGCAGCAGCGCCTTCATGGCCATCTGCGCCGTGGCCCGCGTATTAAAGCTTGGCGTGTTCATCAGCGGTGCATTACCGCCAGTGCCATTGCCGCCGCCCCAACACGATGAAGCCATATTGCCCGTGCCCGTGCCGATCCTGACGCCGCCGAATTGGAATTTGGAATCCTTCGGCAAATGCGTGGCAGCGGCAATCACCGCATCATACTGGCCATCTTTGGTGAGCGGCAGGATTTCCACCTCGGTTGAAATCTCCGGCACATAGAAGAAATGCAGCTTGCCGGGAGTGAGCTTGTCCGATGGCTTCCAGGCGCGCTCAAAGAATACGCCGCCCTTGGCTTCGATATGCGCTTTCACTTCGCTGTAGTCCGGCTTCTTGTTCTTGCCGAACATGAGGCCGACGAGATCGCAAATCAGAATCCTTATGGGCGCTGTGAGTTTTACATCCTTGCGCGTTGTTCCTTGCGATTTGAAGTGATGGCCCGCCTTGGCAAGTTCTTCCTCCAGCACTACGATTTTTGCGCGCTCATAGGCATAGGAGATATTCTCGAGCAGCGCCGTGATGTCGCTCTCTTCGCGGATGCCGCCGATCCAGGCGCGGTAATCGCCGGGCGTTCCGGGAAAGGCATTGATGTAGCGCGCCACATCGAGACCTTTTTCGCGGGAACCGTCGGGGTGCGTGACGCCTTCATAGGCCAAGAGTTGTTTCGAGCGCGCAATGATCCGTGCATGGATTGCAGGGTCATTGATGCTTTTGTCCTTCACCTTGAGCAGCGTCACCGCCGCGCCGCGCCGCGAGGAGTCGGTGACACCAAGTTCCAGCCTGTCACTCTGCGCAATCCAGCTGTTGATGAGGGCGCGGTTGTTGACGGAACGGCGGTTGAGGTTGTCGACATGCCCGCAGCGCTTCTCCATCTGCTTGAGGCCGAAAGTCGTTTCGGCAAAGGCGAGCGTTGAAAACGTATTGATAACACCGCCCAGCATCTTGTCGGTCTGGGGATCATAGAAGGGACCGATATTGACCGTGCGTTCTCCGCTGAGCGGTTTCTTTTGGTCCACGGGCGTTGCAAGTTTCAATTGGCGCGGAATGGCAAAGCCCGGTTGCTTCTGGTTGGCTTCCACGAGCGCCAGCGCCTGCGACGTGAAGGAGATAACGAAATAGCCTGAGATGCCGCCGATGGCTTTCTGGAAGGGCATGAAGAAGCAGCACTTCGTCAATGCCGCCGAAACGATCTCCTTCTCCCAGGGCATGGAGCCCAGCATGGAAGTGGCATCGAGCACCGCATGATGATGTTCCGGGTCCGACTCGATCCAGGCGAGAAGATTTCTGATATCGCTTTCGGAATAGGTGGTGGCGCCCGTTGTCTCGTGGCCGACGCCGAAGAACAGCTTGACGCCCATGGCGTTCAATTCATCGGCGGATGGAATGTTGCCTTCCACTTCGGCAAAATGCAGCCGCTCCTCATCGCCGTCTTTTGAAAGCCGCATCAGCTCGATGATCTGCGCCCCCCAGCTTTGCCGGAAGAAGCCGCCCGTCTTGCCGCCTTCGCTTTCAGGCCGCGGCGTGTCGATGAAGATCTGCTGCGATGAATCCGCCGCCGAAATGAGATGAAGCGCCGTGACGGAAAACCCGGAGTGCCCGCCACCCAATCCCACCGCCATGCGGTTCGATTTCGGAAAACCGAAATAGCCATGGATGGCGCGCATCATGTCGAGGATGAATTTGTCGGCAGGATAGCCGCGATGCATAGAGCGTGAGACTTCCGCCACCGTGAAGGGCCCGGCATCGGCACCTGTGTCCGTTACCTTGCGGTAGTTCTCTTCCAGCCAATGCTCGAAGGCGAAGCGATTGGCCCGCGCCTCTGCTTCGTCCGGCACCGCATCGGTGATGGGCCCCACGCCGTAGAACGGATTGGAGGTGGGCTTCGGCGGCCCGCCGGCACTGCGCCTCAGCGCGTCTTCCCGCGCGGCCAGCATCTCTTGAATGTTCATGTGCCCTCCCAGTGGCATATTTCTTTTGCGCTCTTCTGCCTGACATTGCTGCACTGCACCCGCGCATCTTCGCCCTGCACAGGACATTTGCGACACGCTGAGAGTGAGGATTAACTTCGGACTTCAAAATAATCCTTGCGAGTCCGCCGCTCCTTGCGCCAATATGTCCCACACAAAAACAGGGTGGCCAAAGCCACCGGTCTAGGGACATGGAAGCGAAAGCCGACAGCGAACTGGTGAGACGCCAGAACCGCCGTCTTGTTCTGGATGCCTTGCGCCGGAACGGACCATTGGCGCGGGTGGAACTTGGCCGCGTCACCAGACTTTCGCCCGCCACCATCACCGCCATTTCGGCCCAGCTCATCACCGAGCGCATCATCGAAGAACTGGAAAGCCCGCTTGTCTTGCCGGCCAATGCCAAGCGCGGCCGCCCCATCACCCAATTGGCATTGCGCGCCAAGGCCGCCCATGTGCTTGCCGCCAATATTTCGATCGACACCACCGTGTTGACGCTCGCCGATTATGCCGGAACCGTATTGCAGTCAGAGCGCCTCCACACCCCAAGCTATGATGCTGAACCGCAGGCCTTCGCAAAACAGACGGCCGCCGCCATCAGGACATTTCTCTCTTCTGCGGGCCTCGAGCCGAAGGACATCATGCGGATTGGCATTGCCATCCAAGGCGTAGCCGATAGCCGCGAAGGCTCCATTGTCTGGTCGCCCGCCTTCGCCGCGCGCGATGTGCCGCTGGGCGATGTGCTGGAGCGCGAACTTGGCGTTCCCTGCTTTGTCGCCAATGACGCCAACATGATGGCCGAAGGCTTCCTCGCCTCCGAAGCAACCGCCCGCAACAAGACCCTGGCGACGATCTTCACCGGCTATGGCGTCGGCATGGGCCTCATCATTGATGGCAAGG
>JBIOWL010000148.1:0-2361 GCA_044868645.1 Aestuariivirga sp. | reverse complement strand
GTTCCTGCCGGTCTGAAATAGTTTTGGGCGAGCACAGATCGAAATAGCGATTAGAGAGGACAGACGGGAATAGCCGCTCAACGCGTCCGTCGAACTGTCCGGTGGCTGGCGCTTGGCCGGTTTCACCGCTGCGAGCAAAGGAGGGAACCTATCAGCCAGCAACGCGTTACTTTTCCAGACCGAATTCCGAATTTGGAGGCAAGTATCATGGCAGCTCGCAAGCAATGGACCAGCCGCATCCGTCAACGCGGTGCGTATAGTTCGCCTGGGACAAGAAGTGGGGTCACCAGCCGTATTTTTGATGCGTTCTTGGTTCTGTCAGGTGGGCTGGCACAGGAACGCATGGTTGCCGGCGCCGAGAAAATTCAGGAGCTGGCGGAGGCCACCCGGAACTTTGGGCGGTCAATGCCGGATATTCCTGAAGCAAGGAACTATGTCGCCTTTGCCGCCCAGAATCTGGAGGCGCTGGCAACTTACGTCAGCGAGACAGACCTAGCCGAGATGGTGGAGGATGCAGGTGTTTTCGCAAAGCGCCATCCGGTGGCGGTCATGTGCGCCGGCATCGCCGCAGGCTTGGTTGCAACTCAGCTTCTGAGAACAAATGTCGGCGGCTTTGCCTCACGCCGCGGCACTCCAATAACCAGGCGCAAAGCGTCCAATCGGGCGACCCAGGCGAAGTCATCAAAGAGGGCAGCCAATGGGCGCGCTCATGCTGATGCCTGAACGGGTATCTGTCCAGGGCAGGCGTCCTGGGCGGCGGCCTTCGCGGGGCGAGTTGCTGTCCCGGTTGGTTGATAGTGGGGCTGACTGGCTCCATGCCGAACTGGGACTAATGCGTATCGATGCCGGCATGTTGGTGCGGCGCATTGTGACCGGGCTTGCCCTAGCGATCATTGCCTTTGCACTGCTCACTACTTCTTTGGTTGTTCTGTCGGGAACGCTCATAGAAGCGTTGGCACTTTATCTTAACGATAAGATGCTGGCTGGCCTCATCGTTGCTGCGGGGCTCTTTTCCTGCGCGGCCGTCATCATTTTCACGTCAGTCTCGGTTTTGACCAGCCGCTGGCCGGCAGTGAGTTTGGCCTTCAAGACCATTTTGGATCGCACGCCATTCAAGGATGGCAACGATGAGTAACAGTGCGAAATTGCAAGCAGAGGTCCGGCGCAGCAGGGATGAATTCATGCAAACCGCGGCGGAACTGCGCACGCGGCTCGCTCCTGCCGAGTTCGCCAAGGATATAACGGCACATCTTCGGTCTCATCCTGCAACCCTCGGACGGCTGATCCGGTCAAGCAGCGGGCAGGCCATCATGTCAACCATAGCGATCCTGGCGCTGGGCCGAATGCTGAAGCCGATCCTTGGCCGCCGTCTAAGCCGTCAGCGCGGTTAGTTCACGTAACATATGAAAGGAGAAATCCCATGGCCACGACAACCGAAGCGAAGAAGATCTCCAGGAAGCGCGCCGGCAGCAGGCCGGCAAAACGAAGCGCGGGCACAAGCAAGCGCTCCTCTGACGAAGGCACGGCTCTTCACCAATATGGAGACTCAGCCGCGCGCTTCATAGCCACGGGTCAGCGCGCGCTCGGCCAAATCTATGGCTGGGCAGACAAAAAGGGCCGCCAGATTCCTGGTGCAATCAAGGGGGTGCATCTGCCGGATTCAAAGTCTCTTCAATCTTTCGCAGAAGACAGATCGCTGGTCCTTGGCGCAGTCGGCCTGGGTCTCGGCGTGCTGATCGGCGCCTTGTTGCCAACCGCAGGCGTTCATGGTTCCACAACCCGGCGGCAGCGCAAGGCGGGAGCCTCCCGCCGATACCACTAAGAGACCAGCCTCAAGGGAGGGGACAAAGCTGGTTAGCCTGGTAACAGGCTAATGGCGATCGTCCAGTGGGGCTGGAGTGACATTTCTTGGATTCACTCTGGCAGTGTCTGCCTGCTCGCCCTCTTCTGGCGCTTGGAGAAGCACAGCCAGCTTTGTGCGGGCACGGTTCACTCTGCTCTTGATTGTTCCAACTGCCACACCACAGATCTCTGCGGCCTCTTCGTAGGAACAGCCCGAAGCTCCTACAAGCACGATGGCTTCTCTCTGGTCATCGGGGAGCTTGGCAAGCGCATTGCGAACGTCGGGCATGTGCAGATGGCCATCCTGTTCGGCGACAACACTGGCGCGGCTTGAATATTTTTCATCCACGTCTTCAACTTCCCGCTTGCGCTTGCGCAGATGCGTGTAGAACTCGTTGCGCAGGATGGTGTACAGCCAGGCCCGCATATTGGTGCCCATTTGGAAGCTTTCATGATGCTTCCAGGCCTTCATCAAAGTCTCTTGAACCAGGTCATCGGCCGCGTCGCTGCGCGCCGAGA
>JBIOWL010000147.1:0-2084 GCA_044868645.1 Aestuariivirga sp. | reverse complement strand
CCGGATCGAGCATGTGCGCTTTCTCAAACGAGTAGATCGCCTCGGCATGATTGAAGCCGAAGGTGTGGATCAGCCCCTGTTCAAAATATTTCTGAGCTTCGGCATTGACGGTCGCAATCGGATGCTGGTGCTCGCCGAGCCCCTGGATGAGCCCGCCGGATTGGTCGGCGTCGGCCGACGTGCCGGCGATCAGAAGAATGAATGCGCCAATGAGGAGTGGTTTGGCCATGGCTGGTCTCCCGGGTGTACCTAGGTCGCGGATTCATTTTCTGCCACAGGCATGCGCAATGGAGACTAAACAAGCCGTTCAGCACGCATTCATCTCACCCGGTTCCTTCGGCAAGGGCTTTGAGAATGGCTATGAGTTTGCGATCCCGCTCGCCGGCAAGCTGATCAAATGTCCGCCCCGCTGCCTCTGCCTCTATGCCTTCAACCAGAACTCTGGTGGTCTCCAGTGAAAGCGTCACCTGGCTCATGGTTTTCCACCAGCGATGAATGGACTCGCCATAGCATTCGATGAATCCCTCCATTCCAAGCCCGCCGCTGGCCAGGCTGAAAAGCATGTGGGGTCCCATAAGCGCCCATCGCAGACCGGGTCCCGAGCTTACCGCCTTATCAACGTCGCCGACACTCGCTACACCTTCCATGACCAAGCTGATTGCCTCGCGCCAAAGCGCTGCCTGCAATCGGTTCGCCACGTGACCTGGTATTTCCTTTCGCACTCGAATAGTCACTTTGCCGCAGGATTCATAAAATGATTCAGCCCTGGCAAGAACATCATCAGCGGTTCGTTCATTGCCCAGAAGCTCAACGAGCGGGATGAGATGCGGCGGGTTAAAGGGATGGCCCAGGATGAGGCGGGAAGGATCTCTAAAGCCCCGCTGCATTTCGCTCAGAAGAAGCCCTGAGGTGCTGGAGGCAATGATCGTTCCCCGCTCCAGATAGGGCTCGATCCGGCGGAAGAGCTCGAGCTTCACGCCTAACCGTTCGGGGACACTTTCCTGAATGATGTCGGCGTGCGCTACGGCGCTCTCGGGCTCGCTATGGAAAGTTGCCTGAGGCGGTTCTCTCTCGGTCGCGAGGTTGAGGGCCTGAAGATGGGACCATGCCTTGCGGACATACTCCGATACGAAATGTCGGGTGCGATCTGATACGTCATACACATGCACCTCATGCCCTGCGGCAAGGAAGAGCGCGGTCCAGCTTGCGCCAATCGTGCCGGCGCCAAGTACGGCGGTTTTCATCTCGCGCGTTTCCTCCCCGAGCACATCAGGCTGGTACCGCTTCCGGCTGGTCCTTGGGGAAGGGCCTGAAGGTCAATGCGATCAGGAAGGCACCAATGCCGAAACCCCAAGCGCCGACATAGAGCCACGTGTAACTCGCGAAGGCATCGAAAATCAGGCCGCCGGCCAGGGGACCAGTGGCCATTCCCAGGCTGCCCGCCATTGCTGTTCCGCCAATGACGGTTCCCATCATCCGCAGCGGAAAATTCTCACGCGCGATGACGGCGTAAAGCGGCATGATCCCGGCATAGATAAAGCCGAACAGCGCAGCCACCGCGTAAAACGCGCCGAGCTCACGCACGAAAGCATAGGCAAGAGCGCCAAATGCCTGAAGCAGGAGCCCGAACAAAGAACTCGCTTGGCTCCCAGCCGGTCGCCAAGGATGCCGAAGGCGACACGGCCGCCCATGCCCGCCAGCCCCTCCACGCTGTAGATCGAAACGGCGGCGATCATCGGTATCCCGCAGCTGACGGCATAACTCACGGTGTGGAAAATGGGACCTGAGTGCGTGGCGCAGCAAAAGAAATTCGTGAGCAGCAGGATGATGAATTGGGGCGACCTTATTGCCTGGCCCACGGACATGGCAGATTGCGGCTCGTCGTCCTGGGAAGCGGCGGCATTCGTGCCGTCCAGAGCCGGCGGACGGCGTACCAACAAAGCTGCCGGTATCATCAGTGAAGCGGCAAGCGCTGCGATGATTAGGAGTGACGTTCGCCAATCGAAAATTGAGACGAGCCAGGCCGCCAATGGCGACATGGTCATCGGGGCCATGCCCATGCCGGCAGATACGAGTGACACGGC
>JBIOWL010000146.1:0-3834 GCA_044868645.1 Aestuariivirga sp. | reverse complement strand
CTTGGTCGAGAAAATTCTCGTCAGGGCCAAGAAGATCAAATTCGGCGATCCGCAAGACCCGGAGACTGACCTTGGCACTGTGGTGAGTGAGAGCGCGGCCGCCCTCTTCGAAAAGCGCGTCCACATGGCCGCCGAGAAAGGCGCCAAGATTCTCTACAATCCCGGCCGCAAGGGCGCGGTGCTCCCGCCCATCACAGTTGATTTTGTAGATCACACCTCGGAACTGGTTTTCGAGGAAACCTTTGGCCCCATCATTCCCGTCGTCCGTGTGCCGAATGATGATGCTGAAACCATCCGCATTTCCAACTCAACGCCTTTCGGTCTGTCCTCCGGTGTCTGCAGCAACAGCCTGCCGCGCATTACGCGCTACATTGAGAACCTTAATGTTGGCACTGTGAATATCTGGGAAGTGCCAGGCTACCGCATTGAGATGTCGCCCTTCGGCGGCATCAAGGATTCCGGCAATGGCATCAAGGAAGGCGTCGCCGAAGCGATGAAATTCTACACCAACGTCAAAACCTGGTCCCTGCCCCGGCCGTAAGTACCATCAAAGTACTGATTTTCCTGCCGAAAGACTGTCATGTAGTTGTCACATTGGCTTTCGAGGCCCGGCAGCGTATGACCGCGCCAATTCAGAATCTCTTCCGCAGGACCTCTTCGCACGGCATCCATGAACCCCGGCACACTCGTCATCATGAACCTCTTGGGCGGCGTAGCGCTCCTGCTCTGGGGCGTGCGCATGGTGCGCACCGGCATCACGAGAGCCTGGGGTGACAAGCTCAAGCAATTCCTCGCCCATCGCCTGGGAAGCCGCCTGTCGGCGGTCTTTGCCGGCGCCGCCGCCACTCTGGTCTTGGGAAGCGGCACGGCCACCAGCCTCATTGTCTCGAACATCGCTGCCGCCGGAGGCCTTCCTGTGGCCCTCGGTCTATCCGTGCTTCTAGGTGCCGATGTCGGCTCCGCCATCACCACCACCATATTTGCCTCCGGCACATCCGTACTGAAACAGGTGGCGCCGCTCCTCGTTTTCGCAGGCTATATTGTCTTCAGTTTCAGCCGCGAACCGAAACCGCACAATGTCGGCCGCGTCCTCATCGGCGTGGGCCTCATGCTCATGGCCCTGCAATTGATCTCGCAGACAACCCAGCCGCTGAATGGCGCCTCCCTGTTCCACGCCGTGCTCTCTGCGCTCTCGCGCGAGCCGGTGCTTGCCTTCATCGTCGGTGCTCTTCTCGCCTGGGCCTTTCATTCCACTTTGGCGGCCATCCTGCTCATCGCCTCTCTCGCCGGAAACGACAATCTCGCCCTCAACACCGCGGCAGCCTTCATCCTGGGCATCAATCTGGGCGGTGGCATGCCGGCCCTGCTCGGCTCCATGTCGCTCCCCCGCGAGGCGCGGCAGCTGCCGGTGGCCAACCTTTTCTGCAGGGGCATTATTTGCGTGGCGGCCGTGCCGTTCATCCCCTGGTTCATTTCCGCCGCCGCAGAAATCGGCTTGTCAGGCCTGCCCTCTGTGCTTGCCCTCCATCTCGCCATCAATGTGGTCGTCGCGGCGATCTGGCTGCCACTGGCAGGGTTGGGAGCGGCGATCTCCTCCCGCCTCATGCCATCCAGCGAAGAACCGCCGGATCCGCTTGCTTACCCACGCTATCTCTCCATGGCCGCATTGGAAACGCCTGCTGTAGCGCTTTCAAATGCTGCGATGGAAACCACCCGCATGAGCGAAGTGCTCGATCACATGCTTGTCACCGCCCGCAAGGCCATGACCTCGGAAAGCACCGAGACCCTGAAGGAACTCCGCCTGCAGGACCAGCGGCTCAACACCTACCAGTCCTCCATCCAGAGCTATCTTTCCGACCTCACGGACAGCAACCTCACGCCAGACGAGACGCGCCATGCCATGGAATTGTTGCTTTATGTCTCCAATCTCGAGCACGCGGGCGACATCATCCAATTGAACCTCGCTGACCGCATCAAGGCCAAGCTTCGTGAAGGACACCATTTTGCCGAAAGTGAAGAGAAAGTTCTGGACGAGCTCTGCGAGATGATTCACGGCAATCTCCGCATGGCTGCCGCCGTCGTCAGTTCGCGCGACCTCAAAGGCGCCGAGGCCCTGATCGCCCAGAAGGATACGTTCCGCGCCCTTGAGAACAGGATGATCCAGACACAAGTGAGCAGCAAGGGCACGGGCAAGGGCGAAGCACTGCGCCGCAGCGCGGTGCTCATTGACCTGCTGCGCGACCTCCACCGCCTCAACTCCCATGTGGTGTCGGCAGGCTATCCGATCGTCGATGCTGCCGGCCTCTTGCGCTCAAGCCGTCTTCGCAAGAAAAACAAGTGATGAAGCGAAGTCTTGCCGAAATCGAAGCCCACGCTGCCGCCGCCATGCAACAACATGGCCTTGCCAAAATCGCCCAAAAAACAGCCGCGCGCTGCGCCTGGCTCGAAGGAGTGGGCTACCCCGGCCTTAAGCTCCTGGCCGAAGCACTTGAGGATCAACAGCAGAATGCCGAACTCGAGAAGGATGTGCTGGGCGTTGATCTTAAAAATGTCTCCGCGGTTTTCCTGGCTGCAAAACTGAATGATCTTGTGCAGCAGCATGGCAGGCTCTTCCTGCGCAATGTCCGCCACGGTCTTTATCTCGTTCCAGACAGCGTGCAAGGAAACTACGGCATAGGCTGTCCCGTCGATCCTGCCTTCCCCCTCGGTGGCGAACGCACGAAAGACCCTTATGCAGAAAAGTTCGAAGGCTCGGCGCGCGATGGCGTTGAAGTTGATGAAGGCGTGTGGCAATCCCTGAGCCATTGAAACAGGAAACTCAAGTGGCAGGCTCCCTCTCCAACATCCGTGTTCTCGATCTCACTCGTGTGCTCGCGGGTCCTTGGGCCACGCAGATGCTGGCGGACTTCGGCGCCGAAGTGATCAAGATCGAAAAGCCCGGCGAAGGCGATGACACGCGCGGCTGGGGGCCGCCCTTTCTCAAAAATCCCGATGGAACGCGTGGAGACTCCGCCTATTTCCAGTCGGCCAATCGCGGCAAATGGTCCGTCGCCGTCGACATGGCAAGCAGGGAAGGCCAGCAATTGATCCGCAATCTCGCGGCCAAGTCGGATGTGGTCATCGAAAACTTTAAGGTTGGCGGCCTCAAGAAATATGGCCTCGACTACGAAAGCCTGAAGTCGGTGAACCCGCGCCTCATCTATTGCTCCATCACAGGCTTCGGTCAGGATGGCCCTTATTCCAATCGCGCCGGCTATGACTTCATGATCCAGGGCATGTCGGGCGTCATGTCCATCACGGGAGAAAAGGACGGTCCGCCCATCAAGATGGGCGTTGCCTTCTCGGATGTTTTCGCGGGCCTTCACGCCGTCATCGGCATCCTTGCTGCACTTTTTCACCGGGAGCGCACCGGCGAAGGCCAGTTCATTGACATTTCGCTGCTCGACAGCCAGGTGGCCGTGCTCGCCAATCAGGCGCTCAACTATCTGGTAGGCGGCAAACCGCCGGGCCGCCTCGGCAATGCCCATCCCAACATTGTTCCCTACCAGACCTTTGAAACGGTGGACGGGCACATCATCATGGCCGTCGGCACAGACCGTCAATATGCGGAATATTGCGCCATCATCGGCGCTCCCCAACTCGCTGCCGATGAAAGGTTCAAGACCAACCGCGGCCGTGTCGAAAACCGCGAGGCTCTGATTCCGCAGCTCCAGCCTTTCATGAAGAAGCGCACCACGGCAGACTGGGTCGAAGCCTTCGAGGCTGCTGCCGTGCCTTGCGGCCCCATCAATACGCTGGATGAGGTTTTCGCCAACCCGCAGGTACTGGCGCGCG
>JBIOWL010000145.1:0-2595 GCA_044868645.1 Aestuariivirga sp. | reverse complement strand
GGACCGACAGTCCACATGGCGGCGCAAATTCGAGGTGAAATGGATCACGGCCATGAATGAACGCTATCACAATTTGGCTCTTTGACAACGTGAGGACGGCCTGTAAGGCAGGCGCCATGAAGCGCCGTGCCGTCATTTTCCTGCCATTTTTGGCCACCGCAGCAAATGCCCATTCCTACAAGGTGAACGGCATCGCCATCGGCCATGCCTGGGCTCTGCCGGCCGAGCAAGGCGTGAGCGGCCAGGTTTTCATGCCCATCGTTAACCAGAACGCCGAGGCTGATGCGCTGATAGCCGTGCGGGGCGATATCTGCGCCACAATCCAGCTGCGCAAAAATGCCCGTTATGACGACCCGCCGGAGAAACAGTTTGACTTGCCCCCGAGCAAGCCACTGCCCATGCGCCCCTCGGCCAGGCACCTGCGGCTGATCGGCCTCAGGCAGTCATTGGTGAAAGGCGACCAATTTTCCCTGGTTCTGGATTTCCGTCTGGCAGGCGAGATAGAAGTGAATATATTTGTTGAAGACAAGGAGGGCCACTAGGTCCCTGAAATGAAATGGCAATGAAAGCGAAGATCACCTGGATCAACGGCCGCGCCTTTCTGGGCGAGTCCGGCTCCGGCCATGGCGTTGTCATGGATGGCGCGCCGGAAGCGGGTGGCCGCAATATCGGCGTGCGCCCCATGGAAATGCTGCTTCTGGGCCTTGGCAGTTGCACCGCCTTTGACGTGGTGATGATTCTGGAGCGCGCCCGCGAAAAGATCACCGGCTGCGAGGTCTCCCTCGAAGGAGAACGCGCGCCCGTGGAACCTAAGGTCTTCACCGAGGTGAAAATGGTCTTTACGATCAGGGGTAAGGGGCTCAAACCTGCCGTGGTTGAGCGTGCCATCAACCTTTCAGCCGAGAAATATTGCTCCGCCTCAAAAATGTTCGAGAAAACTGCCAAGCTCACCCACGAATGGCACATTATCGAAGACTGACGCTCTTTGCAGCGCTCGTTCTCTGTGCTCCGGTAGCACTTGCCACACAGGGCAAGCCACCTGTTGCCCTGACGGGTCCCGAGATCATTGCTACCTTTGAAGGCAAGACCGTGACTGGCGCATATGCCGATGGCACGGCGGTCCGCGAGACCTATCTGGTGGGTGGCGCCATCGACTATTGGGATCCCCTCTACGGCAACCGCACCGGCCAATGGTCCATCGTCAACAGTCTCTTCTGCACCTTCTATGACGGCATGACGGGCGGCTGCTTCCGCATCGAACGCCTGAGCGAAAACTGCTTCGACTATTTTGCGCAAGCCTCATCCGAGCAGGAGGCCCTCAACCCGACTGACAAGCCGCGCTACACCGCCCGCGCCTTCATCGAGGGGAAGCCATCGACATGCCCGGATGAGGTCTCTGTCTAGATCATCCATGACAAGCGATCGCGTCACCGCCGCATCGGAATTCCTCCTCAAGCATTGGCATCTCAACACGCGGTTTGAAAACCTCACGCCCGGCCTTCTGCCAGGCAACAAACAGGAGGCCTATCTAGTCCAGGCCCTGATTGAAAAACAATCAACGCAAGCGCTCACCGCTTGGAAACTCGCCGCCACCTCGATTGCCGGACAGAAACACACTGGCGTTTCCGGACCGCTGATCGGCAGATATATCGCCGAGCGCGTCGTGCCGTCTGGCAGTGTCATTCCCTTCGGCAACAACGGCATGAAGGTGGCCGAGATCGAATTTGCCTTTCGTTTTGGCGATGATCTTCCACCTCGCACCAAGCCTTACGGTGCAGATGAAATCTTCGAAGCAGTGGTCTCCCTGCATCCCGCCATCGAAATTCCCGACAGCCGCTTTGAGCGCTTCGAAACGGTGGGTGAGGTTTCGCTCATAGCCGATAATGCCTGCGCCAATTGGCTTTGCGTCGGAGCTGCAGCGCCCGACAATTGGCGCAAGCTGGATTTGGCGACTTTCTCCCCAACTGGACAAATCCGTGGGAAAGACCCCGTCACCGGCAAAGGCGCCAATGTGCTGGGTTCGCCCTATGCGGCCATGGCATGGTTCGTGAATGAAATGTCTTCACTCGGCATCACCGCCAAGGCAGGACAGGTGGTTTCAACCGGCACCTGTCTGGTTCCCATGGCCATTGCTCCCCACGATCATGTCACCGGCGATTTCGGATCCTTGGGAAGGGTCGAAGTGACGCTTGGCCCTTGACTTGTTATGCTTAGGCTATGGAACCTGACCTCCTCCTCTCATTGGCCCTCGGCATAGGCCTGGCCTCCGCAACAGGATTTCGCGTCTTCCTGCCACTCCTCATCATGGGGCTTGCCGTCAAGGGCGGCTACATGCCCGTTTCCACCGGATTTGAATGGGTGGCGACAACGCCCGCATTGTTGATGTTTGCCGTAGCGGCCCTTGTTGAAATCATCGCCTACTATGTGCCCGTGCTCGACAACCTTCTTGACGGCGTCGCTGGCCCCCTGGCGGTAGGCGCTGGCATTGCCGTCACGGCCTCTGTACTGGGCGACGTTCCGCCCATGTGGAAATGGACCCTAGCCATCATCGCAGGCGGTGGCGCTGCCGCAGCCACGCAAGGCGCAACCACATTG
>JBIOWL010000144.1:0-2423 GCA_044868645.1 Aestuariivirga sp. | reverse complement strand
CCGCATCGGAACCATCCAGCAATTCATCCATCTGGCTGCGCAATTGCTCGATGGCGACGACAAGGCGCCTTTCTTCCGCCGGAATGTTCTCGGCGATGAGATTCTGGATTTCGACGCGCGGCTCATGCAGCACCACATGGCCAAGGGCGATGCCTTCGGCGAGGCTTTCAGCGGTGATGTGGTGGCTGCGGATATGGGCAACGTCGGTTGCCACCTCCCGCGCCACTTCCTTGAGCTCGCCCGAGGCAATGATCTCGGCCAGCACCATGGCCGTGGTCTGCAGCGCCTCTTCTTCCTCTTCGGTGTAATGGCGCTGGGTGCGGTTTTGCACCACCAGCACGCCGATCACCGTGCCACCCCGCATTACGGGAACGCCGAGGAAGGACTGGTAAATCTCTTCGCCTGTTTCCGGCAGATATTTGAAGGCCGGATGATGCTGGGCATCCGAAAGGTTGAGGCCGATCGCTTCTTCCGCAATCAAGCCCACAAGGCCCTCGCCCATCTTGAGCGAAGACTTGTGGACAGATTCTGCCTTCAGGCCTTCCGTGGCGTAGAGCTCGAGGATGTTGCCGGCCCGCATCACATAGATGGAGCACACCTCCGCCACCATGTTGGCGGCGATCAATCCAACGATTTTGTCGAGTTTTGCCTGTGCCGTCTCCGGCTCCGCCATCACTTCCCGGAGCCTTCGGAGGAGGACACGCGGGCCGAGTGCGGGGCTGGGCATTAACGTGTCCTTATGTGGCGCGGCGCTTGTAGAAGGAATATTTCCGCGCACCCGCCGGCGTGCAGCGCCACATGCGGGCTACATGAGCCATGTCATTGGCGGCAAAGCCTGATTGGATGGTGGAAAGCTGAATCATTGGGCTCTAAGTTTTGTCCAATCCATAGGCCTGATGCAAGGCCCTGACGGCAAGTTCCGTATAGGCTTCATCGATCAGCACGGACACTTTGATTTCTGATGTCGTGATCGCCTGGATGTTTATGCCCTTGTCGGCAAGGGCTGCGAACATGCGCGAGGCAACGCCGGCATGGCTTCGCATGCCGATGCCGACGACCGAGACCTTTGCAACATCGGCGGAATGCGCAAGTTCGCCATAGCCGACCTTTTCCTTGACGCCAGACAAGACTTCGATTGCCTTGCGCAGGTCCTTGCGCGCCAGCGTGAAGGTGATGTCGGCGAAGGCGCCGTCGGACGAAACGTTCTGCACGATCATGTCGACCGAAATGTCATTCTCGGCCAAGGATCCAAAGATTGCCGCGGAGATACCGGGCTTGTCCTTGACGTGCCGGATGGAAACCTTTGCCTCATCGCGGGAATAGGCAATTCCGCTCACCACATGCTGTTCCACGATCTGTTCCTCATCGCAAACGATTGTTCCGGGGCCGGTCCCGTCGGGCTTGTTCTGGCTGGGCGAATCCGGCGGCTCGAAGGATGAGCGCACCTGCAGCGGCACCTTGTAGACCATGGCAAGCTCAACCGAGCGCGTCTGCAGCACCTTTGCGCCGAGTGAGGCCTGCTCCAGCATCTCCTCATAGGAAATGCGGTCCAGCTTCTGCGCCTTGCTGACGATGCGCGGGTCCGCCGTATAGACACCATCGACATCCGTATAGATATCGCAGGCCGCCTCAATGGCGGCGGCAACGGCAACGGCGGAGGTATCAGAGCCGCCCCGGCCCAGTGTTGAAACGCGGCCGCCGGGCGCCACGCCCTGGAAGCCGGTGATCACCGCCACCTGGCCCTGTTCGAGGCGCTTGATGAGGCCATCGCCATTGATTTCGGTCATGCGGGCGGAGCCATGGACGCCGTCCGTCTCGATCGGGATCTGCCAGCCGGCCCAGGAGCGCGCCGGAATGCCCATGTCCTGCAGCACGATGGCGAGGAGCCCCGCCGTGATCTGCTCGCCCGTGGCAACGACCGCATCATATTCCCGGGCATCATGGACGGCAGCCGCCTGCCGGCACCATTCGATCAGCTGGTTGGTGGTGCCAGCCATGGCCGAGACCACCACGGCCACATGGTTTCCGGCCTTTACTTCCCGTTCCACATGGCGGGCAACGTTGCGGATGCGGTCAATATCCGCAACCGACGTCCCCCCGAATTTCATGACCAAACGGCCCATGAGCCTTCCTGCAATCCAAAACTTGCACCCCGGGACAAGCGATCCCGAATGAGGCCGGAACTGGCTGGAAACCCTGGGGCGCGATTTCGCCGCACCTCATAGTGGACGCCTCATCGCCTTGCAATATAAGGAAAAGGATTTTCCGGATTTGAAGCTGATGACAATGAATACAAGCCTCGACCCTGCAGAAGTCGAGAAATTCTCGAAGCTGGCCGCCGAATGGTGGAACCCCAATGGCAAGTTCGGCGTGCTGCACAAGTTCAATCCGGTGCGCCTTGCCTATATCAAGGAACAGGTGAC
>JBIOWL010000143.1:0-3292 GCA_044868645.1 Aestuariivirga sp. | reverse complement strand
GCGCAACAGGTCTTCCCGGAGCGAACGGGCGGAGACGGAATTCACATGATCGATGTGTGCGGCGGATTGCATGGATGCAGTATGGCATTTGGTGCGAGCACTCTCAACGCTTGTAACCTATTGAAAGCGCGAGGAATGCTCAATCCTCGGCGATATCCTCGTTCCACAGCGCCGGTTTTTCGCGGATGAAGCGGGCCATGAGGGCGATGCAATCGGGGTCGTTCACGACGATCACCTCAACGCCGCGCGAACGGAGAAAGTCCTCATTGCCGCCAAAGTTCTTGTTCTCACCCACGATAACGCGCGGAATGCCGAACTGCACAATGGTGCCGGAGCACATCATACAAGGGCTGAGTGAGGTATAAAGCGTCACATCTTTGTAGTTCTTCTGGCGGCCGGCCTTGCGCAGCGCATCCATTTCGCCGTGGGCAATGGGATCGCCGCCCTGTACGCGCTGGTTGCGCCCCTGCCCCAGCACCTGACCGTTGCGGACAATAACTGAGCCGATGGGGCAACCGCCTTCTTCAAATCCGGCGAGGGCTTCTTCATAGGCGATGCGGAGGAATTTCTTGTCCATGTCCGTGAGCACCGGCAATCTCCTTATCTTTCACCCTTGCGATAGGGCACCATTAAAGCACGAGGATAGGCAACACGGCGCGACATCACAATGAGCGCGATGATGGACAATACGAAGGGCAGCATGAGAAAGACCTGATAGGGAACGACGGCGCCAGCAAGCTGCTGGAGGCGCAGCTGGTAGGCATCAAATAACCCAAACAGGATTGCGCCGAGCAATGCTTTTCCTGGCTGCCAGCCTGCGAACACGACGAGGGCGATGCAGATCCAACCGCGGCCATTGGTCATTTCAAAGAAAAAGGAATTGAAGGCAGACAGAGTGATGAAACTGCCGCCAATACCCATGAAGGCACTGCCGGCCATCACCGCAAGAATGCGGACGGTTACGACATTGATGCCTTGCGCTTCGGCAGCAGCCGGATTCTCACCGACGGTTCGAACGGCAAGGCCCGCAGGCGTTCGATAGAGAAACCAGGCGACAAGAGCAACTGCAATGAAGGCAAAGTAGGTGAGCGGCGTCTGCTGAAAAAGAGCCGGACCTATGACAGGTATGTCAGCAAGACCGGGCACCGGAAGCACGGCAAAGGGTTCGATCTTCGGTGGCGATGTGACTTCTGGAAATGCAATCCGGTAGCTGTAGTACGATAAGGCGGTGGCAAGAAGCGTTATGCCGATACCCGTGACATGTTGTGAAAGGCCCAGCGGCACAACCATGAAACCGTGAAGGAAACCAAAGCAAGCACCGACCAGCGCGGCCACGGCAACGCCTAGCCAAAGATCCCCGCCCAGATAAACAGTGAGCCAGCCGGAAAAAGCCCCCGCCGTCATGATGCCTTCAATGCCGAGATTGAGCACGCCTGCCCGCTCGCAAATAAGTTCGCCAAGTGTGCCGAAAATCAGCGGTGAAGCAATGCGCACGGCGGCGGCCCAGAGCGATGCGGTGAAGAGGATTTCAAAGGCCTCCATGGTTCACCTCCAGCGCAGCCGATAGCGCGTCAACATGATGGCGGTGACCATGGCGAGCAGCGAAACGGCGACCATGACATGAGCGATGTAACTCGGCACTCCGGCGGTACGGCTCATGGCATCTGCACCGACGAAGACGGCCGCCACAAAGATTGCCGCCGCAACCACGCCAATGGGGTGAAGCAGAGCCAACATGGCGACAACGATGCCTGAGTAGCCAAAGCCGGGCGACAGATCCAAGGTGAGGTTGCCTTTCAGCCCTGTGACTTCCGACCAACCGGCCAGCCCCGCAAGACCACCAGACAAAAGGGCCGTCTTGGCCAGGACCCGGTTCACCGGGATACCAGCAAAATGGGCGGCCTTGGCATTGTGGCCCACGGCACGCATTTCATAGCCAAGAGCGGATTTGCGGTCGATGATCCAGACAGCCAACGCGGCGAGCAAGGCGATCACAAAACCAAGATGCAGTCTCTTGCCTTGCACGAGTTTCGGCAACTGGGCATCGACAATGACTTTCTTTGATTGCGGCCAGCCGAGACCCATCGGGTCCTTTAGAACGCCTTCCAGCAGCATGCTGACAAAAAGAAGGACGATGAAGTTGAGCAACAGAGTTGTCACGACCTCATCCACGCCGAAGCGGGTCTTGAGGAATGTCGGCACGGAAAGCACCAATGCGCCACCAATCATGGCGGAGACCATCAAGACGGGCCAGAGAATGGGCCAAGGCAAAGGCAAGAGGCCTGTGCCAAGGACGACCGCCATGACGGCCCCCATATAGAGCTGTGCCTCCGCACCGATGTTCCAGAGCTTGGCGCGGAAGGCGACGGCTGCTGCGAGGCCAGTAAAGATCAACGGCGTGGAGCGCGTCAGTGTTTCAAGGAAGGCGAACTGGGTGCCGAGCGCACCCTTCAGCATGAGGCCAAAAACCTGAAACGGCGAGGCGCCGATCAACATGACCAGCAAGGCGCAAACCACCGCTGCAAAAACAAGCGCGAGAACAGGATAGCCCACGAGCAAGGCAAGAGGCTGATGTTCGCGCGGTTCAAGCCGCATGGGAAAAGCCCTGCCCTGCCATGAGGAGACCCAAGGAGGAAATGGTAACGGCCCCGCGGGGCATGGGCGTCGATAGTTCCCCCTTGAACATGACGGCAACCTTGTCGGACAAGGCGAGCAGCTCGTCCAAGTCTTCCGAGATTAGAAGGATGCCGGCTCCCCGCTTGCGTGCGGCAAGGAGCTGTTCATGGACATAGGCAACGGCGCCCACATCAAGACCTCTGGTGGGTTGGTTGGCGAGGATAAGCTTTGGGTCGTTGGCCATGACGCGGCCGAGGATGAGCTTCTGCATGTTGCCGCCGGACAAGAGGCGTACACGGACCTCCGGCCCCGGGCATTTGACGTCGTATGTGCTGATGATGCTTTCGGCGAAGACACGGGCCTTACGCCAGTCGACAAGGCCGCGGCTGGAGAAAGAGCGGCTGCGGTAACGCTCGGCAATGGCATTCTCGGTAATCGACATGTCTCCGATCATGCCTTCGGCGTGGCGGTCCTCCGGGATGCGGGCCACCCCCTGCTCCACCATGGCGCGGGGCGAGGCGCGTGAGGTTTGACCGCCCACCGCAAGGCTTCCCGCTGACAGGGCCCAGGTGCCGCTGATGCAATCGGCCAGGAGGCTCTGGCCATTGCCGGAGACACCGGCGATGCCGATCACCTCTCCGCCAAGAACTTCCAGCGAGACATTGTGCAGGACCTG
>JBIOWL010000142.1:0-2742 GCA_044868645.1 Aestuariivirga sp. | reverse complement strand
CGCCGTGTCCGGCGGCATCGCCGGCATCGCCGGGGGGCTTCTCGTCTATCAACAGCACGGCCTCCCGGCCGCCACTTCTTTCAAACGGTTGAAGCGCCCGGAAGCCCCGCCATGGCCTGCACCCATGTTGATCTTGAGGAGCAGAAGATTGTCCGAAGTATTAAGGCAACGGAGCTTTGCCACCCACTTGGCGGGCTCCCAATATTGCACCCGTGGGTCCGTCAGCCCGCCATCCACGAACATATGCGGATAGGATTTCCGCTCGACGTTCTCATAAGGCGCATAGGAGCGGATATATTCATAGGCCGCCTTGTCGGTGATGGGATTGCCCCACTCTGGCCATTCCGGCGGCGTCAGCGGCAGCGTGTCGTCGAGAATGGTGGTCAGCGCATCGACAAAGGGCACTTCTGCCACGATAGCCTTGAAGAGATCGGGTGCCATATTGGCAACCGCGCCCATCAGCAATCCGCCGGCGCTGCCGCCCTGTGCCACGATATTGCCCCGGCGCGTGAAACCCTCACGCACCAGAAATTCCCCGCAGGAAATGAAATCCTTGAAGGTGTTGATCTTCTTGTCGAGCTTGCCGGTCTTGTACCAGCGCCGCCCCTTTTCCTGTCCGCCGCGGATATGCGCCGTGGCATAGATAAAGCCGCGGTTTGCGAGCGACAGGATGTTGGTATTGAATCCCGCGGGAAGCGAAATGCCGTAGGAGCCATAACCGTAAAGCCAGAGCGGGGCAGACCCATCAAGCTTCGTGTCGCGATGATAGAGCAGCGTGATGGGGATTTGCTCACCGTCATGGGCGGGCGCCAGCACACGCCGTGCAACATATTGTGACGGGTCATGGCCGGAAGGCACTTCCTGCGTCTTCATCAACACGCGCTCGCGCGTTTTCATGTTGTAATCGAAGACCTGCCCCGGCGTCGTCGGTGATGAATAGGTGAAGCGCAGCGTATCCGACTCATATTCGCGCATGTCGCCGAAGCCCAGCGAATAGGCTTCCTCGGCAAAGGCGATGGTGTGCTCTTCGCCCGTCGTCATGTTGCGCACCACGATGCGTGGCAGGGCATTCTCGCGCTCCATGCGAACCAGCCAGTTCTTGAACACGGCATAGCCCACCAGGAAAATGCCGGGCCGGTGCGGCACGAGGTCCACCCAGTTCGCAGGTGAAGGATCAGCAAGCGGCGCCGTCACCAGCTTGTAGTCATCAGCCCCATCGGCATTGGTCTTGATGATGAAGCTCTCGCCCAATGCTCCATCTCATATTCAAGACCCTTGACGCGTGGGGATACGAGTTTCGGAGCATCCTCGGGTTTCTCTGTATCGATCAGCCAGCACTCGGACGTGTCATGGTCATGGATGCTGATGATGATGAAGCGGTCGGACTGGGTTGCGCCCATGCCGGTAAACATGCCGGTGTCTTTTTCGTCATGGATCAGCACATCGTCACTCTGGGCCGTGCCCAGCCTGTGACGGTAGGTTTTCAACGGCCGGTGGTTTTCATCCTGCAAGGTATAGAAGATGAATTTGCCATCAGCCGACCAGCAGGCCCCGCCACCCGTGTTGGTGAGAAGGTCATCGAGATCCTGGCCGCTGGCGAAATCGCGCACCTTGAGGGTATAGAATTCCGAGCCGTTCTCATCGACCGACCAGGCAGCGCGCGCATGGTCAGGTGAGCGTGTGGCATCGCCCAGATGGAAGAACTCCTTGCCCGCCGCCATGCTGTTGCAGTCGAAGAGCGTTTCTTCCTCACCGCCCGCTTTCTTCTGGCGCTTGAACACCGGATACTGCCCGCCTGTCACGAAAGCGGTGGAATAGACAAACGGCCCGTCAGGCACCGGCACCGACTGGTCGTCCTCCTTGATGCGGCCCTTGAGCTCTTCGAAGAGTTTCGCCTGCAAGGGTTCGGTATCCGCCATTATCGCCTTGGTGTAGGCATTCTCGGCATCGAGATAGGCACGGATGTCGAGAGGCAGCAGCGATGGCGTGTGCATCACCTCCTGCCAGTTCTCGGCCTTCAGCCACTTATAGTCATCGTGTTTCGTATGCCCATGCCAGTTTTCGGTCACGGGCCGTTTCTCCGCCAGCGGCGGAGAGGGAGTCATGGAATCCATAAAGTCCTATTCTTTGGGCTTGAAGTTGAGTGCCGCCCCGTTGATGCAATAGCGCAATCCGGTGGGATTTGGGCCATCCGGAAAGACATGGCCGAGATGCGCCGCGCACTCCGAACAATGGACTTCCGTGCGCCGCATGAAGAGCGAACGGTCTTCCTGGGTTTCGACAGCCCCGTCCCCCGCCGGCTTGAAAAAGCTCGGCCAGCCCGATCCTGAGTCAAACTTGGCATCGGAGGCAAAAAGCTCCTTGCCGCAGCCCACGCAGGTGAACATGCCGGGGCGTTTTTCATCATTGAGGGGGCTGGTAAAGGCCCGTTCCGTGCCATGCTGCCGGGTCACGCGATAGGCCTCCGGCGACAACTGGGCTTTCCATTCGGCGTCTGTCTTTTTCATGGGGCTATCCTGGGGGTCATTCTTGCTGCCCCACCAGATAGGGACCGGGCTCGCGCCGCGCCAGTCCCATGCTGGCCAATCTCTTAAAATTTACCAAGGGTTTACCATGCCCGCAAACCATTGTGGCCAGATGCCACAGCCGCAATGTCAATTAATCAAACCTGAAGCCATTCGCTGTCAATGTGGCCAAAGGGGAAGAAGAAGGGTCACTATAAAACCCATGAATGAGGCCACT
>JBIOWL010000141.1:0-5639 GCA_044868645.1 Aestuariivirga sp. | reverse complement strand
CCTCTCGCGGAACGCCGGTCTGCCTTGCCAGTTCGTCGATGATATCGCCGCCAACGCCCTTCTCCACCTCTGAAGGACTCACCGGCTCGTTCTGTCCAGTTGAAACCCAGCTGTCGGCCTTCTGGCCAAGCCCGGATTTCTTGAAGGAATCCACAAGATCGCCGAGACCGCCTGCGACGCCTCCCGGCTGGTTTGACATGTTCTTCACGTATTCGCCGATCTTGTCGCGGTTCTGCCAGCCCGCAATGACGGCCATGCCAAGCAATGCCTTCAGAAGTGTGTTCGTCTTTGCCATGGAGGCCTCCTCATCTTTGCCGGCTGCGAATATGGGAACGGCCATGCGGTAATTGCAAGGGTTTGCGCGCCACCATCCGGGTTGATATGGTCGCTGCGGGACGCTGAGGAGGACATCATGCTGAGTGTCATTTGGACTGTTATTGTCGGCGCGGTGGTTGGCGCCATCGCCAAGTTCATCATGCCGGGCGACAACGAGCCCAAGGGATTTGTGCTAACAGCCATTCTCGGCATCGTCGGCGCGCTTCTTGCAGGTTATGTGGGCCAGGCCATCGGCTGGTACAGTGCGGGCCAGGGCGCGGGCTTCATCGCCTCCATCGTCGGCGCCATCATTGTGCTGATCATCTACAACCAGGTGACTAAGCCGAAAACCTGAGGTCTTCTAATATGGAAAGATGGACCGGCGGCTGCCAGTGCGGCGCCGTACGCTATGAACTTCTGGAAAAGCCGCAAGGGCCGCACATCTGCCATTGCCGCATGTGCCAGAAACAGTTCGGCAATTTCTTCGCAGCACTCTGCGGCGTGCCCAAGGACAAGTTCCGTGTGACGCGTGGCACCATGGCCAACTTCCGCAGTTCCGAAAAAGTGCAGCGCGGCTTCTGCAAGGATTGTGGAACGCCCCTCACCTACGATCCATTGGAGCGTCGCTTCATATCCGTTTCCATTGGCTCGCTGGACAATCATTCAGCCATGCAACCGCAAGCCCAATATGGCATCGAGGCGCGAGAACCGTGGTTCAACGACCTCCACAATCTCCCTGCCTTCGTCTCGGGGGAAGATGAAACCGGAAAAAATTGGTTCGCCAAGCTTCTTCCCGGCATAGAGGCCAGCAACCACCAACACCCGGACCACGACACCGACCATTGGCCCTAGGGTCTCCCGCCCAACATCCTTAGGGTGATTTTGCTTCTGCCTTCAAGGATGTAGGATGACGTTCAGCGGAGGAGCACTGCCATGGAAAAGGACCTTTGGGCAGGCGGTTGCCAATGTGGCGCCGTTCGATATGTGTTTTCAGTCAAGCCGGAGAATCCAAGCATTTGCCATTGCCGCATGTGCCAGAAACAGTTCGGCAATCTCTTCGGCGTTTTCGCAAGTTCATTGAAGGACAATTTCCGCATCACGCGCGGCTCTATTGCAAGGTTCCAGAGTTCGGAGGAAGGTTTCCGCGGCTTCTGCCGCGACTGCGGCACGCCGTTGACCTTCGAGTATACATCCAGTCCGCGCATCTGGGTTGCAACAGGCTCCCTGGACCGCCACTCCGAAATGAAGCCCACCGCGCAGCACGGACGGGAGTCCATGGAGCCTTGGCTTGCTGAAGTAATGGCCCTGCCCTGCACGCCCACTGGAGATGGCACGTCGTCTAACAATCGCCAACACCCGGACCATGACACCGACCATTGGCCCTAGAACCAGAGGAACGTCGTTTTTTCACTAGAAGTCGTTTTTGCGCCATGGCATAGCCCTGCCCCTGAAGCCATGGCAAATCTTGTCATCACCTATTGGCGCGATATCCCCTCGGCCGTTTCCGTGAAACTGGGCCGCAAGGAGGAAAAGCGCATGCTCGATAATCGTTTCATGGAAGCCATCGACATGGCCGCCATGCGCGATGGCGCCACCGCCACGGACGACTACCTCGCCGACTGGCGTCGTGGCGAGCCTCTCGCCGTCTCGGACGATCTGGCAGCCGAAGCCGACAAGGCCAAGACCCAACTCGAAACCGACTATCCCCAAGCCCGCATTATTAAACTCATCGGCACCGGAGGCCGCGAAACCCAATGACCCATACCCTTGTCGCCTCGGCCACCCGCGAGCACATCATCGGCTTCGACAAGCCCTTCACCGTCATTGGCGAGCGCATCAACCCCACGGGGCGCAAGAAGCTCGCCGCCGAGATGCAGGCAGGCAACTTCGATATGGTCATCAAGGATGCCCTCGCGCAGATGGAGGCAGGCGCGCACATCCTCGATGTCAATGACGGGGTTACTGCCGTGAACCCAAACGAGTCCGAGCCGCCACTGATGAAACAAACGCTGGAAATGGTGATGTCAGTCACTGACCTTCCGCTTTGCATCGATTCATCCGTCAGCTCCGCCCTCAAGATGGGGCTGGAAACGGCCAAAGGCCGCCCGCTGGTGAACTCCGTCACCGGCGAAGAGGAAAAGCTCGAAGCCATTCTTCCGCTCGTTGCCAAATACAATGTGCCGGTCGTCGCCATCTCCAATGATGAGACAGGCATCTCCGAAAATCCGGACGTGCGCTTTGCTGTTGCCAAGAAGATCGTGGAGCGCGCCGCCGATTTCGGCATCAAGCCCCACGACATCGTGGTTGACCCCCTTGTCATGCCCATCGGCGCCATGGGAACAGCCGGCCAGCAGGTCTTCCGTCTCGTCCGGCGCCTGCGCGAAGAACTCAAGGTCAATACCACCTGCGGTGCATCGAATATTTCCTTCGGCATGCCGAACCGCCGTGCCCTCACCGGCTATTTCCTCGCCATGGCAGCAAGCCACGGCATGACCTCCGCCATCATGAACCCGCTGCACGATGAGGATATGCATGCCATCTTCGGTGCCAATGTGCTGAACGGCACAGATGCCCACTGCCGCTTCTGGAACAACAAGTTCCGCGATATGGCCCCTGCGCCTGCTGCAGCCAACCGCCCTGCCGGTGAAGCCGTACCGACCGCCGATGAAATCGCCGCCCGCCGCGCTGCAAGAGAGGCCCGCCGCCGGCGCTAGCCCTTGACTCCCGCCTGACCCGCTGATGAACTTGCCCGCTTGGGGTGAGTGATGATTGCGTTGGAAAGGCCAGTCAGGACTTTGTCGCATCAAGCCCTGCAAGCGCAGCGCCGCGGGGCCGGTGGGCCCTTGGCCCGGGACTTTCTGGAACAGGCGCTCATTGCAACCGTTCAGGGCTTTGAACAGGCCCTTGCCGCCTTCCGGCAACGGCCGGACAGCGAAACGGTGCATGAACTTCGCATCGCGGCCCGCAAATTGCGCGGCACCACCGCTCTCATCAGGCGGCTCGTAAGGAACGACCATCTCACCCAGCTTTCCGAACACGCCAAATCCGTGGCGAAGGCGCTTGCCAAGGCCCGCGAGACCGACGTGCTGAAACAGGGTTTCCAGCGCCAGTCCGGGAAAAAACAAGAAGCAAAAGGCCATTCTGGCTTCGCAACTGTTTTGGCCAAACGGCAGGAAGACTCACGCCGGCGGGCCATTGCCGCAATTGCCGAAACCGGCTCCATCCACCTCGCCTATATGACGCGCCGGCTCAATGGCGCGTCCCGCCAGCAATTGCGCGCCCTCGACAACTTGGCGAGGCACGATGTCAAAGCCCCGGCGCAGGAAGTGGCCGCAAGACTCCTGGACGAACTGGCGCGGCGCGTTGCAAAGAGGTCGCGGCGCTTGAGCCAGATGGGCGATGGGAAACGTCACGAGTTGCGCATTGCCGTGAAGAACCTGCGCTACGGCACTGAGCTTTTTTCGCCCCTCTTTGAACAGGACCCGCGGCTTCCCCGCTACCTCTCAAGGTTAAGCAAATTGCAGGAGGAATTGGGAACCTGCAACGATGCAGCAGCAGCGAAGGGTCAGGTCGCCGACATCCTGCGCGGGGAAAGCCGCGCCGTTCGCAAAGCCGCAAAGAATTTCCTCTCCACAATGAAAGCACGCAAGAAAAAATCCGTTGAGAAGCTTAAGCGCAGGGTGAAACGCCTGAAGCGCGCCGCGCCATTCTGGCGTGCTGGCTGATATGCCGCTCACGCTCCTCCTTCTTCGCCACGCCAAGTCGTCACGCGATGATCCATCGCTTGCCGACATGGAGAGGCCGCTCAACAGTCGCGGTGAAAAAGCAGCCAGCCGCATGGGCGAATATATTGCACGTAAAAAGCTGGTGCCTGATCTGGTGCTGTGTTCCCCGGCCCTTCGCACCCGGCAAACCTGGGTCCTTGCCGCCCACGAGATGCCATCCCCGCCATCCGCAACCATCTGCCCTGAACTTTATGACTTCGGCGATGGCACGCCCCTGCTCTCATGTCTGCGCACGAAGGGCGGAAAGGCAAAAAGCGTGATGATCGTCTCTCACAATCCCTCAACCCACAATCTTGCCTTGCGCCTTGTAGGCTCCGGTCGGGCAGACCTTCGAAAACAGCTTGCGGAGAAATATCCAACCGGAGCGCTTGCAGTCCTTACCTTTGATGCGAAAGAATGGGCGAGCCTCGCCGAGGGCACCGGCAAGCTCGAACGCTTCATCCGGCCGAGAGATCTTTCCGATCAAGATTGAGCCACGCCACTTCTTCCGGCGTCAGCGCACACGAAACCGCAGGCAGCGTGCTGTCGATTTCCTCGATGCTGCGTGAGCCAACCAGCGCGAAGGAAGGAAACGTCTGCGTCAGCACCCAGGCCAGCGCGATGTTATTGGCTGAAACACCACGCCGCTTGGCCAGCTCTTCCGCCCGCCGCCGCCGCTCCGCATTGGCTTCGCTGCCAAAGCAAGCCTCAGGCCCCGTGTCCTCCGGCAGGCGGTTGCGCAGTTCCTCGGGGAGAAAATATCCCCTCGCCTGCGACGACCAGCTGAAATGCGCCGTCTTGGTCTTGCGCAGATAGTCCATCGTTGCTGGCGCATGTGAGGAAATGCATCCCGCCCAGATCGGCTTTACCATCTCGGCAAGTGACAGATTGTTGTTGAGAATGGTCATCGGCTGAAGTCCGCGCGCCACCGCATAGGTCCTTGCCGCCTCGAGCCTCTCGATGCTCCAGTTGGACCCGCCGAACACCCCGATCAATCCCCTGCCGCGCAGCGCATTCAGCGCATCCACAAACTCATCCACCGGCACGTCCGTGTTGTCCCGGTGCATGATGTAAATGGGCGCAAACGGCAACCGCAATCGTTCCAGCGATTGCGCAAACTGCACGCCGATGGCATCCGGCGTACAATTGGGCGTATGCGCCCCCTTCACCACCACCACCACGTCTTTCGCAACGCCGCGCCGCGCCATCCATTCACCCAGCGCCTTCTCGTGGCGGCCCCCGCCATAGATCCATGCCGTGTCGAAGCCATTGCCGCCCCGCGCCAGCCAGTGGTCCCAGATGGGCGCGCCCTCTTCCCAGGTCTCCTTGTTGTCACAGCCCAAAATGAGCTGGCTCAGGGGCAGTCTAACGCCCAGTAATTGCACTTTCCGAATCTGCACCATGCCCCACCCAAAACCTCACCATGTCGCATTTGGCTCGCCCCCGCAAACGCCTTACGGCTATAAATACCAGTATGACCGAGCAGAATCCCCTCATTGTCTTCACGCCCTCCGGCAAGCGCGGGCGCTTTGCCGTGGGAACGCCCGTGCTTAACGCGGC
>JBIOWL010000140.1:0-17756 GCA_044868645.1 Aestuariivirga sp. | reverse complement strand
GTCGTCATCGATCCGCGCCGCACCGCAACGGCAGATGAGGCTGACCTTCACCTCGCGTTGAAGCCAGGGTCGGATGTGGCGCTGTTCAATGGGCTTCTTGCCGATCTCTATCGACGGGGTGAGATCGATGCACGGTTTGTCTTTGCGCGGACGAATGGACTTGGTGAAGCACTGGTTACCGCTAACGAATGGAACCTCCAGAAGGTTGCGGAAGTGTCAGGACTTTCACAAGGAGAGATCAGCGCTTTCTACGAGCTGTTTGAGCGCCATGGAAAGACAGTCACCTGCTTTTCCATGGGCGTGAATCAGTCAACTGCAGGCACTGACAAAGTCAATGCTATTATCAATTGTCATCTGCTTACGGGGCGGATCGGCAAGGCGGGGGCGGGGCCTTTCTCGCTCACGGGTCAGCCCAATGCCATGGGTGGCCGCGAGGTTGGCGGGCTTGCCACAATGCTGGCGGCGCATATGGAATTCGACAATCCGGGCCATCGCGTTGCGGTTCAAGAATATTGGAAGTCACCGCGCATTGCCGAGAAGCAGGGTCTCACGGCTATCGACATGTTCCGCGCCGTGGGAGATGGCAGGATCAAGGCGATCTGGATCATATCGACCAATCCGGCGGTCAGCATGCCGGATGCTGCCGCGGTGACTGCGGCGCTGAAAAAGTGCCCGCTGGTCGTGGTTTCGGACATCACGATGAATACAGAGACATCCAAGCTAGGCCACGTGTTTCTGCCAGCAGCGGCGTGGGGCGAAAAGAACGGCACGGCCACAAATTCCGAGCGGCGCATCTCGCGGCAGCGGCCTTTCCTCGATATGCCGGGGGAAGCGCGGCCCGACTGGCAGATCATCTGCGATGTTGCGAAGGCAATGGGTTTTGTGGGGTTCGAGTATTCCAGCTCGGCGGAGATTTTCCGCGAGCATGCGGGACTCACCGGCGTTGCAAACAAGGGTACGCGTCCGCTTGATCTATCAGAGTATGAAGACATTTCCGATGCTGACTATGATGCGCTGACGCCTTTCCAGTGGGGTGGTTCTCATCCGCACAAAGCGCTGAGCTTCCAGACGGCGGATGGCAAGGCGCGATTCGTGGCAACGCCTTATCGTACTCCAACACTGGCGGTTGCGCATGGGCAATTCCGCCTCAATACCGGACGCGTCCGCGACCAGTGGCATACGATGACGCGGACCGGGCTTTCTCCGCGGTTGATGCAACATCGTGGTGAGCCTCATGTTGAGATCAACCCGCGTGATGCAGATGGGCTCGGCATTTCTGCAGGCGATCTGGTGCAGGTGACCAACAAACGTGACGCGATGATTGCGCGCGCGCTCATCACGTCACAAGTTGCAATGGGTGACATCTTCATGCCCATGCATTGGAGCAACACGTTCGCTTCGGTGGCGCGCATCAACGCTGCAATCGAAGGACACACCGATCCGGTAAGCCGTCAGCCCGAACTCAAGGCAGGAGCGGTATCTCTCGCGCGTTACGAAGCGGCCTGGCATGGCTTTGGTTTGTCGGTGCAACGCCCGCAACTTGCGACTGGCTACTGGTCTCTGCAGCCCATTTCAAATGGCTATGCCTTTGAATGTGCTGACACGGCATCCATTAATGACATCAGCAGCTTCGCAAGACGGCTTCTCGGCGTAGGCGATGAAGATGCAGTGGCATCAGTTTTCTCATCGGATGGTGGTTTTGCCCGGTTTGCGCTAGTCCGTGGGGGACGCTTTGCTGGTGCCTTCTTTATGAGCAGGGAGCCTGTGAGTGTGGCGCGGAATTGGCTCGGCGCGCAACTTGGCGCGGAAGCTGAGCCATTGCAGCTATTGCGAGGGAGGCCGGGCTCTGCAGCTGAGGATAAGGGCGCGACCGTCTGTGCCTGCATGGGTGTGGGCCGCAATGAAATTTGGAGCCATGCCGCGCGGCATCCCTCCCTTTCATTGAATGCCATCTGCGAAGGCATTGGGGCAGGAACCGGATGCGGCTCCTGCCGGCCGGAAATTGTGCGGATTATCAACGAAGCCTCGCAGCACCTTCAGGCCGCAGAGTAGGATAGGGCCGCGGAGAAGAGTCCGGAGTTTGACATGAGTGCCGCCGCGTAAGGTGCCTATCCTATGACCCTTGTGCCGAGGCTGTGACCCACGCTGGCCGTAGCTTTGGGTTTGGTCTCACGCATTTCTTCGACGCTGCGCACCTCGCGGCGTGCAGCACCGGCCCAATCCTTTGTCTTAATTTTCGGGTTCTTCATGCGTTCCTTCGCGGCGGGAATGGCCTCAGCATATTGCGGCAGCCATTGGGCCTGGGCCACGAGCATCTCGTCCACCAATTGCCAGACTTCCTCGGGCGTGCAAATGGCGCCCACCAATGGATCGTGCAACACGGCCAGCTTCAGGAGCTCCACATCGCCCGTCATGGCGGCCTTGACGCTCATGCGCTGCACATTGATGGAGGCCATGCAGGTGGCGGCACAGGCCAAAGGCAGTTCAATGCCTTCCAGCATCTTGATGCCGAAGCGGTCGACGAAGCCGGGGCTTTCGATGATACAGTCTTCCGGCAGGTTCTTGATCGCGCCGCCGTTCTTCACGTTGAAGTGGCCACGATAGGTGCGGCCCGTTTCAAGCGCCTCGATGATGTGCGAGGCGTGCTCATCAGTGCGGGCATATTCCGACAGGGGTTTTTCCGCGAGTTTGAGGAAATGGGGAAAGTCCTGTTCGAACCAGTTGCGGTTTTCCGTGCTGTAGCGGAGATAGCCGCCCGTCTCGCCATGGATCCATTCCGAGGTTGAGATCCATTTGGTGATCTCATCGGGGCGCTTGCGATACCAGGGTAGATATTCCGACAGATGGCCATTCGATTCGGTGGAATAGAAACCGAAACGCTTCAAGACATCGATGCGGACCTTTTCCTGCTCCGAGAAGACGGGATGCCTCTCGAAGGCTGCCAGCAATTCATTCTTGCCGATATCGCGGCCCTGATGGTTGAGGCCGATATACCAAGTCTGGTGGTTGATGCCGGAGCAGATGATATTGAGGTCGAGGTGGTTTTCGATGCCAAGGGCGCGGGCAATCTGACGCCAACCATTCTGCACACCATGGCAGAGACCTACGGTGTTGACTTTGCCGTGATCGATGCAGGCCCAGGTGTTCATCGCCATGGGGTTTGCGTAGTTGAGGTGCAGCAAGTCATTGCGCGCGAGTTCGCGCATGTCCTTGCAGAAATCCATCATCGCCGCCATGGTGCGCTGGCCATACATGATGCCGCCGGCGCAAATGGTGTCACCCACACACTGGTCGATCCCATATTTGAGCGGAATGTTGACATCCGTCGCATAGGCTTCGAGGCCGCCGATGCGGACGCAATTCATGATGTATTTGGCGCCGTCAAAGGCCTTGCGGCGGTCGGTGGTGGCGGTGACTTTCGCCGGAAGCTTGTTCACATCGACAATGCGCTGAATGATCTGGCGTGCCATGTCGAGGTTCTTCTCGCTGATGTCGGTGAGCGCAAATTCGGCCTCGGCAAGTTCCGGCACGCAAAGGAGGTCGCTTACCAGCTTTTTGGTGAAGCCGATGGAACCGGCGCCGATGATGGCGATCTTGAGTGGCATGTCTTTCCTCACAATGATTGCAGAAATTCCCTATGGCCCAAAGCTCTTGGCGCCGCGGCACGATACTCAGCTGTCAAGTAGTCGGCTGCGTACTTCGCCTTCTTGCGCAAGTCCGGACGAGCATCCATGTACTTCTGCGCAATTGTCCGGTCGAGCAGGCCGAGCCCATCCAGCACAGGGTAGTAGAGCTGCTGCTCGGTGTGGGCGAAACGGCCGGGCAGGGGCGTGAAATCGGCATGTTCAGGCATCTTGGTGTGCCAGTGTTCAAGCCGCGCCTTGGTTGGTTCGCCCACGAAGCGGGACGCGACAGCCTGCCAGAAAGGCGTATCGCGGCGCTCCGTCACGTAGTGCAGGTTGATGAAGTCGCGGAAGTCATCGACCTGGCGGGCGGCGAATGCATTGTAGGCCTGCCGGTCTTCCGGCGTTCTGTTCATGTGGAAATTGCTGAACACCATGAGCTGGACGATGCTGCCGTGGATGGAGGTAGCCTCCAGCGGTTCCAGAAAATTGGATGACAGGCCAAGCGACAGGCAATTGTTGAGCCAGGCTTCTTTCTGACGGCCGATGTCAAATCGGAGGTCGTTGCGCGGCGCAATGGCGCGGCCGAGAGCACTTTCGATTTCGGCCTGTGCCTTCTCAGGCGTGAGGAACTCATCGGAATAGACATAGCCCATGCCGAAGCGCGTTTGCGTAGGGATGGACCAGAGCCAGCCTGCATCCCTGGCCCATGCGAGCGTATAGGGCGGGATTTCCTCGCCGTCCTTCAGGTCCACCCAGAATGGCATGGCGCGGTTGACGGGCAAGGTGTCGCGGTAACTGACCCAGCTTCCGCCAAGCTCCTTCGAGATGAGCGACTTGCGGAATCCCGTGCAGTCAATGAAGAAGTCACCGGCAATCTCGCCAGCTTCCGTGACTACGGCTTCAATGTCGCCGGTTTCACCATTGCGGCGCGTGCCCTCAACTTGTGCGTCGATCATTTCGATGCCTTTGGCGTTTTTGCGCAGCCATTTTCCCGCGAGGGCCTGGTCAAAATGAAAGGCATGATGAAAGGGACCCATGGCAATGAAGGTGCCGTCTGCCTTGCGGGCATAGGGCGCCTTCTGCCGGTCGAGGAGGTAGGTGAAGAGATGGGTGTCCTTGACGGCACGGCCCGCTGCCACCGCAAAGATGTCGAGATAACTTTGCGGCGCGCTGCCTTGTGGTTCAACTACGAGGTGCGGGTCGTCAATGGGGCCGTCATAGGAATGGCCCAGCTTGCGCCACTCCTTGTGGCGGATGCCGAATTTAATTGTGGCTTCGGTTTCCTTGAGGAAGGCGAATTCATCGAGCCCGAAATATTTCAGCATCTGGCGGAAGACGGCAGTCGTGCCTTCGCCAACGCCGATTGTCGGTATCTTCGAAGACTCCACGACCGTGATGGAGATTTTACGCTCCTGCCTCTTCACGGCATCCTGCAGCATGAGCGCTGCAAGCCAGCCTGCCGTTCCGCCACCGATAATGACGAAACGCTCAGACTGGCTTGTGGCACCGGGAGGATTCATTCTGCTGCCTGCCGTGGACGATTGACCCGTGCGAATTCCGGCAGCCAGTCACCATGGGCCGCCAGAAGATCATCGGTGAGGTCCCATATCTGCTGTAGATCGAGCTCCGCCGCCGTGTGTGGGTCCATCATGGCGGCGTGATAGATGTGCTCGCGCTTTTGTTCGACGAGGGCGCGCACCGTGAGTTCCTGCACATTGATGTTGGTGCGGATGAGGGCGGTGAGTTGCGGCGGCAGGTCACCCACATAGGTGGGCTGTATGCCCCGGCCGTCCACCAGGCACGGCACTTCTGCAGCGCAATCATAGGGCAGCGACGTGATGCAGCCGTTGTTGCGCTGGTTGCCGTAAATGACCGAGGGCTCTCCCGTCCAGATCGAGTTGACAATGGAGGAGGCATATTCGTGTGACTCACTCACTTCGAGTTTCCCGGCGGATTTGAGATCGGCCGAGTCCTTCTTCCAACGGGCGATCTGTTCGATGCAGCGCTTTGGATATTCGTCCAGCGGGATGCCGAATTTCTCGATCAGGTCTTGGCGGCCTTCCTTGATGAAGTAAGGCGTATATTCGGCGAAATGCTCTGAGCTTTCGGTAACGAAGTAGCCGAGGCGCTTCAGCATTTCATAGCGCACCTTGTTGGGGCAACGCGGATTCCAGTGCGACGGCTTGGGGAAGCGGCCTTCCTCATACCCTTTCAGAAGTGCGGGGTAGAGGTTCTTGTAACTTCCATCTTTTTGCCGGTGTTCGAATTGCAGGTAAAATGCCATGTGGTTGATGCCCGCGGCGCGATAGCGGATTTCTTCGACAGGAATTTCGAGGTCGCGCGCCAGTTCCCAGGCGGTGCCTTGCACGGAATGGCAGAGGCCAACCTGCTTGATCTTCGGGTATTTCGCCGAGATGGCCCAGGTGTTGATAGCCATGGGGTTCACATATTGCAGCAGCCAGGCATCAGGGCAAACCTGCATCATGTCTTCGCAGATCTTCCAGAGATGGGGCACGGTGCGAAGGCCGCGCATGATGCCGCCAACACCCAGTGTGTCGGCGATAGTCTGGCGCAGGCCATATTTCTTCGGCACCTCGAAGTCCGTGACGGTGCAGGGCTCATAGCCGCCGATCTGGAAGGCCACGACGACGAAGTCTGCGCCTTCAAGCGCCTTGCGCTGGTTCGAATGAGTTTCAACCCGGGCCTTCACGCCAAGCGTGGATATGATTTTACCGGCGACAATCTCAGATTCGGACAGGCGTTCCGGATTGACGTCCATCAATGCTATGGTCGCGGCCGATGAGGCTGGGCGTTGCAGGACGTCGCCGATAATGTTCTTCATGAACACGGTGGAGCCTGCGCCGATGAAGGCTATGCGGGGATTGGCGGACATATTCACTTTCCTCTTTCCTCAGGCGGCGATGTCAAACGCCGCGCGCACAAGGCGCTTGGTGTAGTCAGTCTCGGGGTTGGTCAGCACTTGGGCGACGGCGCCCTGTTCCACGATCTTGCCGTGCTGCATGACGATGACGCGATGGCAAAGGGCACGCACCACCTTCAGATCGTGGGAGATAAAAAGATAAGAGAGGCCGCGTTCACGCTGGAGTTTGCGCAGAAGCTTGATGATTTGTGCCTGTACCGAGAGGTCAAGCGCGGAGGTCGGTTCATCCAGGAGGATAAATTCGGGCTGCATGGCAATGGCGCGGGCAATAGCGAGCCTCTGCCTCTGCCCACCAGAAAATTCATGGGGGAAGCGCGAGAGAATATCTGTTGGCATGCCGGCATCGGCGAGGGCGTCTTGCACGCGATGCAGCCGTTCGGAATTGTTTTTACCAATGCCGTTGACGATCAGGCCTTCCTCGATAATCTGGCGCACGCTCATGCGTGGGTTCATGGAGGAAAAGGGATCCTGGAAGACAATCTGCATGCGGCTGCGATAGGGGCGAAGCCCATGCCTATCCAAGCCATCGATGCGGTCTCCGGCAAAGATGATTTCACCTTTTTGGGGGTTGAGCAGCCGGATGAGGGCCTGGCCGAAGGTGGTTTTACCGGAGCCGGATTCGCCCACCAGACCAAGCGTTTCGCCGCGCTTGAGATCAAGGCTTAACCCATCGACGGCATGCAGATCCTGATAGGTGGCGTTGAACATGCCGCCCTTCTTCAAGGTGTAGGTGACACGCACGTCCTTGCCGGTGAGGATGCTGGGCAGCTTGCCTTCCAAAGGTTTGGCAACTCCTTTCGGCTCGGATGACAAGAGACGTTTGGTGTAGGGGTGTTGCGGATTGCTGAAAAGCGCTTCAGTGGCGTTGTGCTCTTTCACCTCTCCGTGCTGCATCACGTAAACACGATCTGCGAACTGGCGCACCACCGTGAGGTCATGGGTGATGAGGATCACCGCCATGCCGTATTTGGTTTTGAGGTCCTTGATCAGGTTGAGGATCTGCGCCTGCACGGTGACATCAAGCGCCGTTGTCGGCTCGTCGGCGATCAATATGTCGGGCCTGTTGGCAAGCGCCATGGCAATCATCACGCGCTGGCGCTGCCCGCCGGAGAGCTGATGGGGATATTGCCGGAGACGAGCCTCGGGTTCGGGAATCTGAACTTCCTTCAAGAGGTCAAGGGCGCGCCCCAAGGCCTCGGACCGCGATAACCTGTTATGGAGCCGCAGGATTTCCACAAGCTGTGCCCCGACCGAATAGACCGGGTTGAGAGATGTCATGGGTTCCTGAAAGATCATGGAGATGCGGCTGCCGCGCAGCTTGCGCATTTCGCGTTCTGAAAGAGCAAGAACGTCCTGGCCCCGGAGGACAATCGATGAACCCTTGGCAATCGTCGCTCGCTTGGTCAGGAGCCGCATGACGGCACGGGCGGTCACTGATTTGCCAGATCCAGATTCCCCCACAATGGCGATTGTCTCGCCCTTGCGCAGGGCAAAACTCATATTCTTGACGGCCTTGACTACGCCCCCTTCAACTTTGAATTCGACGGCGACATTGCGGGCCTCGAGGATGATATCGGTTTTTTTCATCATCGTTGCCTCAGTAAGGGTCGATGGCGTCACGGAGACCATCACCCAATGCATTGAAGGCAAAGACAGCAAGAAGAACGAACCCCACAGGCGAGAGAATCCAGGGATAAGACCCCAGCACGGAGAAATTACCCGTGTCCTGCAGCATAAGCCCCCAGGAGATGAGCGGCGGCTTTACGGCAAAGCCCAGAAAACCGAGAAATGACTCCAGCAAGATGATGGTGGGGATGCCGATGGTAATGGCGACAATCACATGGGACAATACATTGGGCAGGATGTGCCTGAAGATGATACGGTTGTCGGAAGCGCCCACAGCCTGCGCGGCGCGCACATATTCGATCCGCGCGAGAGCAAGCGTCTTGCCTCGTACTTCACGCGATAGTTGGGCCCAGCCGAGGGCCGCCATTACCAACACGACAAAGGCGAGGAAAACGCTTGTCGGAGCTGTGACGGGAATGAGTGTCGCCAGCGTCAAATAAAGAGGCAGTTGCGGAAAGGCGAGAACCACTTCGACAACGCGCTGCACCCAATTGTCGAACCGTCCACCCTTGTAGCCCGAAATAATGCCGATGGATGTGCCAACGATGGTGATGAAAGCAACGGTGGTGAGCGCGATGGCAAGCGACAGCCTGGAGCCTACGACGCCACGGGAGAAAATATCGCGCCCCAGCTTGTCGGTCCCTAGGAGGTGAAACGACTTGCCATCTCCCGTTCCAAAGAGATGTGTGTTGGCGGGTATGAGGCCGAGCAGCTTGTAGTCGTAACCCTCGACAAAGAACTTGATCGGGCGCGGGTTGTCATAGTCGGGACCGATGATGGGTTGGAAGGTGATGGGATCAAGCTCTGTCCCTTCCTTCATGGGGAAGGTGACGGGCCTTAGCGAAAATCCTTCCTTGCTGAAGAAACTCACCTTATCGGGTGGTGCGAAAGCGATTAGCGCCTGCTTAGGCTGCACCGGGGCAACAAAATCCGCAAAAATCGCCGCGAACACCAAGAGGCCGACCAGCACCAGGCCAATCATGCCGGTGACCGACCGCCTGAACTTGCGCCAAACCAGCACGAGGTAACTTTCGTGATGGGCAAAGCGAGATGCTCCCGGCGTTGTATCGAGGTAAGAGGCATCCTCTTCTTTGACATATGGAGCCAGGAGGTCGAGCTGGGTCATGCTTCGCCTCCCAGCCTGACACGCGGATCCATCCAGGCCAGCAGCATATCGGCAATGATATTGCCGACAATGAGTGTGGCGCCGAGGATAAGCAGGATTGTGCCAGTCACCATCACGTCGCCACGCTTCATCGAGTCCACGATGGCTGGGCCAATGGTTGGCAAAGCGAAGATGATAGCCACTTCAATTTCACCCGCCAGCATGTAAGGCAACACAACGCCCTGATAGGCGACAAGCGGATGAAGTGCATTGGGCACGGCATGCTTGAGGATGACGGCGCTACCCCCAAGTCCCTTGGCGTGGGCTGTTTCAACATATTGCGCATTCAGCGTATCGAGCAAATTAGCGCGCATCACGCGCATGTTGTAGGCGAGCCCGCCAATGGTGGCGACCGCGATCACAGGCCAGATGTGCTGAACAAGGTTCCAGAACTTGGCGAGCGACATGGGCTGGCCGCCATAGAAAGTGGAATAGAACGATCCGAGTTCCTGGACATTCAGCTTGAAGGCAAGAATATAGAGAATGATCAGCGCCATCAGAAAGCGCGGCACTGTCATGCCAAGAAAGGAGAATATGGACAGGATGGTATCCGTCCATGAATACTGGCGCGTGGCCGCAAGAATGCCGAAACTGATGCCGAACAATGACGCCAGGAAATGGCAAGTCAGCGCAATGGCAATCGTCGCCGGCAGCCGCTCCGCCACCACCTCGGCAATCGGCCTGTTGTAGAAAAAGCTGTGCCCGAAGTCGCCCACCAGGAAACCGCCGACCCACCTCAGATATTGAATAGGCAGCGGATCGTTGAGGCCGTATTCGGCGCGGAACCGCTCGGCGGCTGCGGTTGCAACTTCGCCCGAAACATTGCCATGGACGATGAGTTGCTGAGAGATATAGTCGCCATAGTCGCCCGGCGGCGCCTGGATGATCACGAAGATAATGACACTCATCGCGATCAGCACCGGAATTGCTGCAAGAATACGGAATGCGAGGAAGCGCAGCATACGGAATTCTCCCGACGGGGCGGATCAGCATAGGAAATAAGCAGGGCCAGCGGAACGGGCTCGTGCCCCCGGTCGTGCCAGCCCTGCATTGCCCCTCCCGCCTCAACGGGAAGGGCCAGGGAGTTGTTACATCACGCCCTTACCGCCTGGAACGTCGGGCAGCTTGCCGGGGTAAAGCTCATGCGTCTGCTGTTTGTCAGCGGGCACATAGATACGCTCGCGGATGATGTTGTCCTCCGCCCAGTTGTACATGAAGATGGGTGCGCCGGGCGCAACGTTGGCAAAGCGTTTGTTGACAATGAGTGCACCGGGATAGACCGTCAGGCCAACGGTGTAGACATTTTCCGTGTGGACCTTCTGATACCGGCTGGCCAGGGCAACACGCTCGTCAGGGTCTTTCGAAGAGACAAACTTGTTGACGATATCAACCAGTTCCTTCTCGAAATCGAGCAAGTCAACTTCACTGCCATCGGGTGACTTGTGCCACCAATTGGTCTTGGGACCAACGGGTGCCAGGCGCTCCGTGTTCTGTAGCACCGTGACAAATTCGGCCTCATTGCGGTACAGCATCCAGTCAAAGGCGCCGGAGTCACGCAAGTTGTTCCGGTCATTGCCCTGAAGGATGTTGGGAATGACACGCAACCCTACTTGCTCAGCCATGGCCACGACACCTTCCGCCAGTGACTTGTCCGACTGATAGTCGGCATTGACAAGCAGCGTGACTTCCACGTTCTTGCCGCCTCCCTTTCCGTCAGGGAAGTTCAGGACGCCGTCCCCATCCGTGTCTTTCAGGCCCGCCAGGGCAAGCTCCTGCTTTGCCGCATCGACGTTGAACGGAAAGTAAACGGTCACTTCCTTGTCGTAGAAGCTTGTTCCCGGGTAGATGCCGCCCGGGTATTCATAGGTGAATGGCCCCTTGACCAGGGACTGCCCGAGCCTCTGCCTATCGAGCATCGACGTTACCGCCTTGCGGAAATGCAGATCGCGATTCAACTCGCGCACTGCTTGTCCGCGTTCATCCGGGTTGCCCCAGCCATTGGCTGACATGTTGAGATAGACCGAATAGCCGATTGTTCTCTGGCCAAATTCAAGGCGCGCCGGAGAAGCCGGGTCGGCCGCTTTCTTGAGGGCTTCAACGTAGTTTTCTGCCTGCTCAAGATTGGAGAAGTCGCCTGTGCCTGCAACGGCTTGCACGTCGCGGTCAGCCCAGGTGGAAAGCCGGTAGTGCATTTCGTTGAGATAGGGCAATTGGTTCCCAGCCTCGTCAACCTTCCAGTAGTAGGGATTGCGGCGCAGAACTACGATGTCATCCGGCCTGTGCTCGACAACCACCCAAGCGCCGAGCGTCGGCATGCCTAGGTAGTTCGGCGGGAAGGCGTTTTTGTACTGCTCGTAGCTGTTCTTGGAGAATTTCGGATGCTGCGGTTTCAGGATGTGTGATGGGCCGGGGCAGAAAGTGATATAGGCCGCGGAGAACAGCACCTGTGTGGGAAACGCCGTTTCAAAGGTCCAGCGCACCGTATAGTCGTCAAGCTTTTCAAGCTTGGAACCCTTGCCGAAGGTTTCCTGCGTTTCGTTGCCGAGCGGGCTTACCTCCGGATCCAGGATATTGTGCTCCCAATGGAACATGATGTCTTCGGCATCGAAGGCGTCACCGTCAGACCACTTGGCGCCCTCGATGAGGCGCATGGTGAGCTGCTTGCCGTCTTCAGACCATTCCCACGATTTCGCCACATTGGGCAGTGGCGCGAGTTCCTCGGCCTTGACCTGGAAGAGGGGGCCGGTGCGCGTCAGGCATTCCTGGAGGCCGATGTCGATGCCACCCCACCCTTGCGTCTGGCCAGCCCAGAAATTCCACCCCTCGGGGCGGCCGCCTATGACATGGCGCATCACATCGCCATAGACGCCGACGCCATCTTTCATGTTGCCGGTCTTGTAGACCATCGGTTCTTTTGGAAGGCGCTCGTTTACGGGCGGCAGCTTGCCTGCTTTGACGATTTCAGAAACCCAGTCCGGTTCCTTGTATTCAGGCAGAGCCTTGTATTCGAAGATATCGTTGATGCCGACGAAAGTCACTTGGCCTTGGGCATCGAATTTCGGTGGTTCAGGCTGTGGCGCTGGCGTTGCTCCCTCGGCCAGGACGGCCGTGGCGGATACACCTAGCGCCAACAGGCCGGCATATAGAGCGGTCAAATTCTTCATCAGTGGTCCTCCCAAATCAAGTATCTGTTTTTTGTCGACGCGCATCCCGCGCATCCTTTTTGGCCAAAGTCGTGCTTCGACTTCGCACGCGCTTAGAATTGATCCTGCTGGAAACTTGCGGCAATCCGAAAAACGGAATAATGATTCCGGGATTTTAAGGTGTGCAGCGCAGCATCTGTGATGGTTAAACAGCGTACCAATAAGGTCATCCCCGCTTCGCCGGATCGCCGCTTCTATGCACGCACGCGCGCTTTTGGCCGTTTCGGCATGCGCATCTTCAAGCCCGCATTGATGGATCGCCCGCATCGGCATGGCCACGTCGAAGCCAATTTGATCCGCAATGCGCGCATGATCTATGTGGTTGACGGCCAGCGCATTGTGGTTGAGCCGGATCAGCTTCTGCTGTTCTGGGCTGGAGTGTCGCACCAACTTGTGGCGGTGGAACAATTGGCGTCGGCGGAACCTGAATTGTGCAACATTTATCTCCCGCTCGACATATTCCTGTTCATGCCGCATATCCCGGATTTGCAGGTGGCATTGCTGACGGGCGGCATGGTGCAGTTTCCAGGAGAACTGTGCAATGTTGAGCAGCTGCGCCGCTGGTATGCGGACTACCGCACTAATGATCCTGAAAGACTGGATGTGGTGAAGATGGAACTCAACGCCCTGTTCCGCCGTGTCAGTCTTGGCCCATTGCCGTTCCTCAAGGCGCCATGGCGCGACACGCCGACAAAAGCCGGGCTGCCTACGCCCCATGTGCGCCATGTGGTGGATATGGTGCGGCATGTACTCGAAAATCTGGATGCGCCGCTCAAGAATGAAGACGTTACCAAGGTGACCGGCCTTCACACCAACTATGCGCTCTCGCTGTTCAGCCGCACCATGCTTCTGCCCCTGAAGCAGTTCATCATCCGCATGCGTCTCTTGCGGGCCCGCGGCATGTTGCTGGAGAGCGACGCTGCCATCGCCACCATTGCCGTGGAAAGCGGATTTGGCTCGGCGAGCCAGTTCTATGCGCATTTTTCGGCGGCCTATGGCGTGTCGCCCATGCAACTGCGCCAGAGCATTGAAGCGCAGAAGGAAATTTCTGCAGTCACGCGTTAGCTGTGAGCATTCCGGCCACGCGGTACTAGGTGGCCGAAAGGAATTCGCCCTATTTGATGCCGAAGACCTTTGCTTTTCCATCTGCATCAAAGCCGATCATCTTTCCGGTATCGAAGGTGAGGCCTATTTCAGTGCCGGCGCTTGCCTCACTTTCGGGCCCGGTTAATGACGTGACAGTTCCGGCTGGCGTTTCAACATGGATGGCGGTGGCATTTCCCAGTCGTTCAACAAGTTGAATCGTCCCGGCGAGGTTCTTCGTGCCCTTTCGCGGCTCCACCAGCTTTACATGTTCGGGTCTGACGCCGACTTCTGTTACGCCCTGTGGCGCAGAACCAAGAATGGAACCAGGTAGGAAATTCATGGCGGGCGAGCCGATGAACGAGGCAACGAAGCGGTCAGCAGGCTTGTTATAGAGATCAACAGGCGACCCAATCTGAGCGATGTGACCGTGATTGAGCACGACAATCTTGCTGGCAAGCGTCATGGCTTCGGTCTGATCGTGAGTTACATAGATCATGGTAGCGCCGAGCTTGCGGTGAAGCTTGGCAAGCTCAAGCCTCATCTGAACACGGAGTAGGGCATCCAGGTTTGACAGCGGTTCATCAAACAGGAACACCGATGGATCGCGCACCAGCGCCCGGCCGATTGCCACGCGTTGCCTCTGGCCGCCGGAAAGCTGCGACGGCCTGCGATCAAGCAGTTCCTCTAGGCGCAACATGCGAGCGGCTTCCTGCGTCTTCGCCCGGATTTCATCCTTCGGGCGTTTTGCCACTTCAAGGCTGAAACCGATGTTCTGTTTCACAGTCATGTGCGGATAGAGCGCGTAGGACTGAAAGACCATGGCGATGCCGCGTTCTGCCGGATCCTCGTCGCTGACGTCGCGGCTACCGATCAATATCTGGCCGCCGGTTAAATCCTCAAGACCGGCGATCAAGCGCAAAAGCGTTGACTTGCCGCAGCCCGAAGGTCCGAGCAGCGCGACAAAGTGCCCATCCTCTACGCTGAACGAAACCCCGTGAATGACACCCACATTGCCAAAAGATTTGCGGACGTCCTGCAGTTCAACTTGCGCCATTCGACTATTCCTCGGGGATCCAGACTGTCATGGGGCCTTTTTCCCGGTTGGACCAAAGGTAGTAGGGAATGGCTGTGATTTTGCTCTGCAGGACCTTGGGCGGCTTGTTGCGATAGAGAACATTGCCCCATTCATCAGTGGAGATGCGCCCGCCGTAGGTTGTGATTGTCGAAACGCCGGAGAAGAGGTCCTTGCGATGCGCGACCGTGAGTTTCGAGTCTCTGTACAGGCGATAGTCCTTGATGGCCATGGCGGGATTGTCAACCTGCTCGATGCAATAGACCAAGGGCCCGCGCCTCAGCGCAGTACGACCAATATCCGCTTTGACGGCAGGATGAGCGTAGGTTCTTTCCGCCGGCATGGGCAATGACAGATTGACAACATCCCCATTTGACCAGCTTCGGGCTAGTTTGACGTAACCATGTGTCAAAGGCTTGCGGCCGCCCACCGGCTTGCCATTGATCTTGGCGCGCGCGCCATTTGCCCAGTCGGGTATGCGGAGCAGGAGGTCAAATTTGATTGGGGTTTCGGTCTTGATGCGAACCTTGATTTCTCCGGACCAGGGGTAGTTGCTCTCTTCAATGACCTGCAGCGGCTTGCCTTTAAGAGTGGTCGTCAGTGTTGCTCCACCATAGAGGTGCAGGGCGATCCCTGAGTCTGATTGAGAGAACAGATAACCTCCGATGCTGGCGACAAGCCGCGAGACATTCATGGTGCAGCACGGGCAATGATGCCAGGCCCAGCGGTGGTGGTGGCCGTCGCTTTCCAGCGGGTTCTCATAGAAGTAATGGCAGCCATCGCGCGAGAGCCCCGCCAGCGTGCCGTTGAACAGGCTGCGTTCCAGAACGTCGGCATAGGTGCTGTCGAGATCAAAATGGAGCATGCGTTGCGCCCAGAAGATCAGGGCGACAGAGGCGCATGTCTCGGCATAGGCCGTATCGTTGGGAAGATCATAGTCCGCGGTGAAGCCCTCATTTCTTGCGGAAGGGCCGAGGCCCGCGGTCAGATACATCTTGGTGGCGATGACATCCTTCCAGAGAGTCTCGCAGGCCTTGCGCAAACCGTTATCGTTCAACAGCACGGCAAGATCAGCCATGGCCGTATACATGTACATGGCGCGCACGGCATGGCCCACAACCTTTGTCTGCTCGCGTACCGGTTTGTGAGACTGGTTGTATTCGTAGGTCTTGGCCCAGAAGTTTTTCGGGTCTTCGCCGCGGGTGCGCGCCTCTTCGTCAAAATAGTGCGGCTGCGCACCACGCTGATTAATGAAGTAGGCGGCAAGATCGAGATGTTTCTTGTCTCCGAGCAGGCGGTACAGCTTGATAAGCGCGGTCTCGATTTCCTGGTGCCCGCAATAGCCATGCTTCTGCCCTGGCCCTGGCCCGAAAACACTCGCAATATGATCGACATAACGCAGCATGCAATCGAGGAACTTGCGTTTGCCGGTTGCCTGGAAATAGGCGATGGCGCCCTCCAGCATGTGGCCTGCGCAATAGAGTTCGTGGTTATCGCGCAGATTGGTCCAACGGTTTTGCGGCTCACGGCCCAGATACCAGAAGTTCATGTAGCCATCGGGGGCCTGGCCGCGCGCCATCTGATCCACAATCCGGTCGACCTTGTCTTCAATTGTCTTGTCGCGGCGGTGGCTCAGGGCATTGCCAGCCACCTCGATCCACTTGCCGATGTCGGAATCCCAGAAAATCTGCGTTGTGAAGTCGTGATGGTTATGCGGAATGCGCAACGGCGGTGGAGGCTGCTTGAGTTCGAGAGACTCCAATATGCCGTTCTTGACCAGCTGCTCGTATTGGCTTGGCACGGTTTTTGTAAGAACGGTCTCGAGTCGTTCTTTCCAGAAATCCCCGGTGATCTCGACTTGTGTGAACGGAACAGGTGCAAAGCCTTTCAAGATCGCATCTCCCTTAATGTTTCACCGGGCCAGAGGAGTGACGGACGACCAGCGAGCACGGCAAGCGCCTAACGCCGGAGAGTTTTCCGCCGGACATCAATTGCAAGAGGGCGCGGCCCGCTTCGCGTCCCAATTCCATGAGATTCATATCGATACTGGTGAGGCGAGGGCGGCAGGCCTCGGCCATCACCTCCCAGTTGTCATAACCGACGACAGAAATATCGCTTGGGACCGCAACTCCCGCCTCCCGCATGCAGTCGATTGCTCCTCTGGCAATCTGATCGTTGCCGCAAAAGATGGCGTCAGGCGGTTCGGGGAGGTCCAATAGTTTTTGCGCAGCCTCGCGACCCCATGCCTCGGACCAGGCGCCAGTGAGATAAACCTCCGGCGGCTGGGGCATTCCGGCCTGCTGCAGGGCACGCACATAGCCCCTGTGGCGGAGCCTTACAGCTTCGAAACCTTCAGGGCCCGTAATGTGCGCGATGCGCCGCCGGCCAAGGCTTAGCAGGTGTTCTGTTGCCAGGACCGCGCCACCCTCATCGTCGGGCAAGAGCGACAGGGCATTGCTGCTCTCGCTTTGCGAGAACACGTAGATCACGGGAATGTCCCGGCCGATCAATTCGACGCCGGGCCGCCTGTCGGCGCGGCGTGCGGTTACGACGATGCCATCCACCCGCTTGGCAAGAAGCTGCGAAATGTGCTGCTTTTCACGTTCAGGATCGTCCGTGGCATTGCACATGAAAATGCCGATGCCCTCATTGGCAAGCACCTCTTCCATCGCTTCGACGATGGGGAAGGAGAAGCGTCCGAACCTATCGGTGGAGAGAATGCCAATGGTGCGGCTGCGGTTTTGATGCAGGCTTTGAGCGAGGCTGTTGGGTCGAAACCCAAGCGAATTTGCAGCCTCCCTGACTTTCTCCCGCGTTTCCGAGCGCATTCTGCCGCCGCCACTCAGCGCCTTGGATACGGTCGATATGCTGACGCCAGCAAGAGCGGCAACATCGCGGATGGTGTTGGCGTGGCGGCGGTGCCGGGGCATCTTCATTTCACCGCTCCGCTCAACAAACCGGAGACGTAGTATTTCTGGAGCAAGACATAGAACAGGATGCAGGGCACGACCGAAATGGTGATGCCGGCCTGCAGCAT